>NZ_CAWMYC010000162.1:0-38933 GCF_963872035.1 Scytonema sp. HK-05 | reverse complement strand
GACGCCGTAGACGCTTGCGCCTACTCGATGAAATACATTTTTTCTTTTTCCATAACTGAAGTTGGGGGCTTGTACCTTTTTCTTTCTGGTCAAGTAAAGAGAACTTTTTTACATATTCTTATAGACGCAACTAAAGTTGACTTATGCAGAAATTAGGTGAGTCGCAGCAGTATTGTCTCTTATTTTCACAGAAAAGCGAATAAAGTATACGTAAAAAATCATACAAAACAACTATCTTTAGCTAGTTGTTATCGTTCCCAATAATGCGTCAAATGATAGATAGAGCCTCTTCTACCTTTTGACAGATGACCGTTATTTAGTATGATTTCGCGTTTGCAAAATCCACTCCCGCAGTATGAGTACACAACGAGCCGAGTCGTTGTCTACTTTTACAGCAGCAGATTATGCTTATGGACTCCAATTATGTTTTTACGCCTGACAGAGGCTATCTCACTTCACCGTAAAGGACTCCTGCATGGGATAGAATTTTTTATTTTTCCTGCTGATTTGAACCCTTGGGTTTTTTCAACAGATTTCATTCATGAAGCCAAAAACTCCCGACGAACTAAAGTAGCTAGCTTAGAGAGTGCGATATCAGCCAACGCCTGTTGAGGGGTGCATTCTAATTTTTTGCTCTCAACGAGAAAGAGTGTTCCTATTAAGTTTTCTCAGCAGAATTAACTCAGCGATCGCGTACTTTTTTCAAAACCTTTACGCCAAGTGCGATCGCTCAGGTAGTAGTGCCATAAAATTCTGGCAGCAACGGCACGCCAAGGACGCCAGTTGTCTGCAATTGCTGCCAGTTCTTCAGGTGTTGGACGTAACGTCAATCCCTTGAGTTTTTGGGTGGCGATCGCCAGTCCTAAATCGCCTTTGGGAAAAACATCAGGGCGTAGCAGCGCCATCAGTAAGTAAATATCGACTGTCCAATCTCCAATACCTTTGATGCGCTTTAACTCAGTCCGGATAGCTGTTTCGTCCATTGTCTCTAGGTTCGTAAGGTTAAGCTGACCGCTTGTGATTGCGATCGCCAATGCACGACCATACAAAATCTTTTGCCGACTAAACCCAATTGTCTTTAATTGAACATCATCGAGAGTCAGAAAATTTTCTGGCGTCAGCGGTACCGCCACTGCACACAGACGGTTAAATACAGCCTTTGCAGCAGCTAAAGATACTTGTTGTTCTAAAATGATACGCAGGAGTGTTGGGAAACCCGCTTCTCTTTCCCACAAAGGCGGAGGTCCGAAAGTTTCTAAAATTCCGGCAAAATCGCTGTCGCGATTGGCTAGCTCCATCAAAGCATAAGTAAGAGTTTCTTGTGTGAGTGATTCTGACATCAACATAGACACAACAATAAAAATTCGACTTAAAAAATTCGACTTACAGGCTACCTTATAATTAGCAAGCTAATCAAATTCCTTTTTAATTGTGGTTACACTGCGTCCCTTTGTTGATAAACAGACAATACTGGATTTTGCCAAGCGCTACCCGGAGTTGGATGTTGCTTCAATAGAAACTTGTCTGGCTTTTCTGCATACCACGGCTGATGTTTATCAAGCCTTAGATGTTCATTTTGCCCGCTACGGGCTTTCGCGGGGGAAATTTACCCTATTGATGCAATTGTATCAAGTTCGCGAGCAGGGGTTAACACCGTCTGAATGTGCTGAACGTGTTGGTGTTACTAGAGCAACCATCACAGGACTCCTGGACGGACTCGAACGAGATGGATTGGTGAGACGCTTCCCTGACTCACAAGACAGGCGAATGCTGCGTTTGCAACTAACAGACAAAGGACAAGACTTGCTTTCTCAAATGCTTCCAGACCATTTTTGCCGCACCACTGGCTTGATGGCGAATCTCACTGACAGCGAAAAAAAGACACTTATCAAGCTTTTAAATAAAGTATGCGCTGGAACCCCAGCAATGCTTGACGCTGAATAAAATGCTTGTCGATAATTCTAACCTAGTGTAATCTATTGATTAGGAAGCTAACTATAAGCTACCTAATTAATTTTAGGAAAAATTAATATGAACAAGCTAAGCGTCAAGCAAAAAAACTGGTTGCTGGCTTCTCATGTCGCCTTTGGAGGAATTTGGTTTGGTACTGCTTTATGCATGATCGCTATTGCTTTGAGCAACCGAAACACTCCTAACGGTGATGAACTGTACGCTATCAACTCAGTCATGAAGCTGCTGGATGACTGGGTAATTATCCCGTCTGCCACCTTATCGCTGATTACAGGTGGGCTGCTTTGCTGGCTTACGATTTGGGGATTTTTCAAACACTACTGGGTGATCGTCAAGTGGATAGCAACTGTAACACTCATTGTCACTGGCACAATTTGGCTTGGTCCTTGGACAAATGCAATGACCGCTATCTCTGCAGCAGAAAGGATACAAGCACTGCAAAATCCGTTGTATGTATTTGACCAGAACGCAGTACTTGTGGGTGCTATTATTCAGACCTCATGCGTTTTAGTCATTATTGGCATTTCAGTTCTCAAGCCTTGGGGAAGGCGAAACATTAAAAAGCAGGACAAACAGCCAGTTGCTTCTAGTAGCTAGCAGTTGATTTAACCCCACCCCTTAATCCCCTCCCCTTATCAAGGGGAGGGGCGGTTTTGGCGCAAGACAAAACCGGGGTGGGGTTCATTGAAAATTCTGGGCGACATAACAACTCGCTTATCTCTTGTGTGGGATGGGCATCTTGCCCGTCCGTTTCACTTCTTGTGCCAAAAGTTTTTCTTTGCGTTCAATTCCCCAGTGATAGCCGCCAAGAGTGCCATCAGTTCGCAAGACACGGTGACACGGTACGATGAGTGCTGCCGGATTGGCACCACAAGCAGTACCCACAGCGCGAACTGCGTGAGGTTTACCAATTTCACGGGCGATATCAGCATAGGTGCGCGTTTCCCCATAGGGAATTTTCTGCAAAGCCTGCCAAACTTGTTTTTGAAATGCTGTCCCGCGTATATCAAGCGGCAAATCGAGGTGTAGCGCGTCTCCTACAATGAAGCTGAGGATTGTCTGTACCCAGTCTCGATGTAAATAGTCATCACGCACGATATCCGCCTGATTGAATTCACTAACAAGAATACGTTCTAGCTCATCTACTTCATCACCTAATTTAACGGCACAGATACCTTTCTCTGTTATTGCCACAAGCAAATATCCCAGAGAACATGGAACGATGGTATAGGCAATATGCATTCCCTTGCCACTGCACCGATAAGTTTTTGGTGTCATTCCAAGTTGCTGGGATGCTTTTTCATACACTCGGCTACTCGATCCATATCCTGTGTCGTAAAGCGCATGAGCAATTTCTTCCCCTTGTTGAAGACGCTGTTTAAAGCGATCGCTACGAAGTGCATCTGCATATTGAAACGGCGATAAGCCAATGACTCGCTTGAATTCCCTTTGCAGGTAGCTGGGACTTATCCCAAAGTGAGAGGCTAGTTCTGATAGGGTTGGGATGCGAGCAACTTGTTCTTCAATGTATCGACATACTGCCAAGATTTTAGCCTTGGTCAAATTTGGCGCTGTTTCATATTGTGGCAGGCACCGCTTACAAGGTCGAAAACCTGCAGTTTCAGCCTCTTGTGGTGACTCAAACAAACAAACTTGTTTTCTATTTGGTCTTCGACTAGAACAAGTCGGTCGGCAGTAGATGCCTGTAGAACGGACACCGTAAAAAAGCTTTCCTTCAAAACTGGGGTTTCGATTGAGAATTGCTTCCCACAGGGTTTCCTCTGTGATTGGAGTCTCTCGTAATTCCATCGATACCTGCTCCATAAAACTTATCCAAAGTTGTTCACTTCTTTGTTTACTTCCTGCTTCGTCCAAGGGAGTCGGCTCCTTCTTGTCCACAGGCGTGAATTCCGCCTAAGCCAGACGTACTTTATCGTTCGGGGCGTCTGCCAAGTTTAATGCCGCATTCCAATCCCTGCAATTTACATGGACACAGTTCTCACATTTAAACCATCGCTCATTTAATGGCATTGGTTGAATGTGGTGACAATTGTGACACATTTTAGAAGATGGATACCACCTGTCTATTATCTCAACTTTGGTGCTATAGATTGGAGACTTGTAAGTTAGTTGACGGCGAAACTCGTAGAAGCCCAAATCCGAAACCGCCGATGCTAATTTGTGATTAGCTATCATGCCGGAAACATTTAGATCCTCGATACGAATGTGAGAATATTTCCGACTAATTTCGGTTGTAGTTTTTTGTAGAAAGTCGTAGCGAACGTTAGCGATATGAGCGTGTTGTTTAGCAACAGACTGGTAAAACTTCTTGGCATTATTAGATGTTTTAACGTCTTTTTTACGGTTGCCACTTTGTTTCTTACGATTACGCCATTGTTTTTTAGCCAGCTTGGTTTTCGCTTTTTTAAAAGGCTTTGGCGCTGAGTACTCAGTTCCATCGCTAAGAGTTGCAAACATTTTGACCCCTAGATCGATTCCGATTGTTTTTTGTACCTGATGAAACAATGGGGGAATGCGTTCGGCGTTGACAGCAAAAGAGACGTACCACTCACCCGCTCTACATGACAAAGTGAAGGTTTGAGTAACGTACCGAGCATCAAGACTTTCCCACAGACGGAACGTGCCGAGGGTAGGAATTTTGATTTTCTTGCCACAATCGAGTGTAACTACACCGTTTCCGTCATAGACAGTAAATGATTGTCCGTCCTTTCTACTCTTGTAAACTGGTCGTTTTGCTTCACCTGCAAGCCATTTTGAAATAGCTGTACCAAGATGTTGAAAAGAGCTTTGATAAACTTTTGACGATAATTCGTTCATCCAAGCATTTTCGGATTGTCTCTTAGTAATATTGGTCAGAATCTTTTTAATGGTAGTTAGCTTCTTGGATACACTGCTTTTAACGGTTGTATGATCGATACTGTTATAAAGATTCAATCCAAAGTTGTAGGTATAGCGAGCAAAACCAGCGTGTTTTGCCATCAAAGTTCGCTCTTTATTATTAAGTTTTAAGCGTCTTTTGATAGCGTACATTACTTAATGGTTCCCTTTGTATTTTTGTTTTATATTATACAAATACCCTTGATGGAATGCCTGAGATTTTTATTTTTCTTTTGAGTTTTTACTAGTGCCTGAGAAACCCGCTCAACTATGATGATATTTCATCAGTTTTGAGTAGGTTTTCTGCGGCTAAACGCTGCTCCTTATACACTGGTCAGTTTATTCTTTCTCTAAGTAAGACCAGATTAAGGGCATCAACACGCTACATTCTACCCGATTATTGCGATCAATATTTCAGCTTTTACCCAGTCTATGGCTAGAAGCTTTTATTTTGTCAACAGTTAAAATTAACGCTTTTCAGTAACAATATTTACAATTTCTGTTAGTATATCATTAGGTTCAGTAGGTTTAATCAAGTAGGATTGAAACCCAGCTTTGAGAGCAAGGTCGGGACCTTCTTGTGAATGCATAGCTGTTAGAGCAATAGCCGGAATCTGATTTTGTGGAGAATTGAGTGTTCTGACTTTACGAATTAACGAATATCCATCCACTTCCGGCATGGCAATGTCGATAATTAAAACATCCGGTACAGATTGTTGGATGACCTCAATCGCTTCCAACGCAGACGTTGCCGTCATTGTTTGAACACCGTAGCTTTCAAGAATAAACGTAGTTAAGACAAGGCTGTCAGCATCATCATCTACTACAACTATCCGTAAACCATCTAAGGTTTGAAAATTACTTATATCGTCATTATGATGACAATTTTTGGAAGTATTTGACACGATAAGATTAGCCTCCTTGGTTGCACGCTCAATTACGGAGGAAGTCCTGCTGGGAGCTAGCTGGTAACTAGCTGCCTAGTGGGCATATTTAAGTTCTACTTGTTCATGAAATTCCGCTTATCTAACTTTAGTATTATTTCCTTTGAAAGTCATCAACTTCTCAATCAACTTACGTCTTTTGGACTCAAGATTTGTCAAGCAAAAACCGAGAGCAAGCAAAATATTCTATAAAAAGAGAAATAAAGCAACTATCTATCGAAGGAAAATCTGCTGAATCACGCTAGATATACACAAATAATCTAGATTCTTTTCCAAAAAAAATACGCTAAAGACGCAAATAAAGCTTCGCGTCCTTAGCGTCTTTGCGGTTCCTTCTCTAATACGTTGGTACCGATGGGTCGATTTCCTTACTCCAAGCAAGAATACCACCCTTCACATTCGTGCCATCAACTCCCGCTTCCTTGAGAATACCGAGGGCTTTTGCAGAACGCATACCCGATTTACAATGGGCAATCAGGCGATGACCATTGACCAACTCCTTCACCTTAAGGACGCCTTCACCGTTTTCAATATCCGGTAACGGTATCAAGATTGCACCAGGAATTTGGGCAATTTCGTACTCGTGCGGGTTGCGGACATCTAGCAGCACAAAATCATCTGTACCACTATCGAGCAATTGCTTCAACTCCTGCACTGTGATTTCTGACATTTCCATCTGCTGTTTCTCCTCTTGTGCTTTGGCTTGTGGGATACCGCAGAATTGTTCGTAGTCTATCAACTTTTCAATGACTGGGCGGACTGGGTTAGGACGCAGCTTCAACTCCCGGAACTTCATATTGAGAGCATCATACAGCAACAGGCGTCCACTTAAAGTATTACCCTGTCCGATAATGATTTTGACAGTTTCCGTTGCCTGAAGCGTGCCAATAATACCGCACAGCACACCTAGCACCCCACCTTCCGCACAGGAGGGAACCATTCCTGGTGGTGGTGGTTCGGGGTAAAGATCACGATAGTTTGGTCCACCCTCGTAGTTAAATACTGTGGCTTGCCCTTCAAAACGGAAAATGGAACCGTAGACGTTGGGCTTGTTCAGCAACACGCAAGCATCGTTGACTAGATAACGAGTGGGGAAGTTATCGGTACCATCCACCACGATATCATAGGGTCTAATAATGTCGAGGGCGTTTTCTGAAGTCAGGCGAGTTTCGTATAAATCAACCTGACAATACGGATTAATCTCTAGAATGCGATTCTTTGCAGATTCAATCTTAGGTTTACCCACCCAAGATGTACCGTGAATGACTTGGCGTTGCAAGTTGGAAGTATCGACAACATCGAAATCAACAATACCGATGCGTCCGATACCCGCCGCAGCCAGATACAGAAGCAGAGGCGAACCGAGTCCACCTGTACCGATACACAGCACACTAGCAGCTTTTAGGCGTTTTTGTCCCTCCAACCCCACTTCCGGCAAAATTAGGTGGCGGGAGTAACGTTCGTAATCATCTTTGGTTAGCTGGATTTCATCCAGATTAGGATTGAGCATAGCAGTTTGATGAGGAAGAGCGGATTTTTAATCCTACCGAAAAACAATACCCTTTGTGTCTTTTTGTATGACTTGTTCTTAACCTAACTTTTCAATTACTTCTTGCTGAAATTGATGGTTATCATCCAAACTCCAACTTTTGATGTCACCAGCTTTGCCATTTTGTACCGAAACAATGATGTAAGAGTATTCCTGCCAAGCAAGCTTTTGGTCATATTCTGAAGGAATCGCTGGATGGTCGGTATGGGAGTGATAAATGCCGATGATATTTAGTTTGGAATCGCGTGCCTCCCTTTGTGCCTGCAACATGACTTGAGGTGCGATCGCATACCTTTGCCTTTTACTGTAATCTAATGTGTCATCTCCTGGAAGCTCTGCCGCTGTTTCTGCGTTCCAGGCATTTTCTGTTGGCATCACTTCTACCACAGTTTTGCCCTCGCTTGTCAGATTGCCTAGTATTATACCACAGCACTCTTCTGGATAGGTAGTTTCGGCGTGAGCGCTCATGGTTTGTAGGTGTTTTGGGAGGAGTTTGAGAATCACAAAGAACTTTTAACCGCAGATGGACGCCGAAGTGGATGGACGCAGATAAAGTTATAAGTCTGGGACGATACGTTTAAATAAATTCTACCTTTGGATTGGCAAAGTTGATTAATAGACATACATTTAGGCTTGTTGACCGAAAAAGAAAACGATACAAGCCTCCAACGCGCGATCATGGGCAGCAAAAAATGCGCTCTTCTAATTATTTAAGCCCCTGGATTCATCCGTGGGCTAATCATTTTGAATTTTGAATTGATAATTTTTTGAATTTTGAATTGATAATTTTGAATTTGAGCGTATCCCTCACGGGACGCCTCTGGCGCTCAGCGAGTGACCTCCTGTGTTAGCTGCTTGCTTAAGAGTCGGAAAGCTAAAAAAAATTTAGTTTGCTAAACTTTTATGTACGAACCTTAATGTAATGAGTGTATCCCGCTCAATAGAACTGTTTTTCTTATGTGTCGATTAGTTGGCTACCTTGGCGATCGCATCCAATTAGATGAGTTGCTCTATAAGCAGGAGCATTCCCTCTACAACCAAAGTTACAACCCTCTTGAATTAAAGTCAGGAGTCGTTTGTGCAGACGGGAGCGGTGTAGGCTGGTATGATGAAGCGGGTAAACCATTCATTTACCGGAACACTATCCCGATGTGGAACGACCCGAACCTGAAAGAGTTGAGCCACTACGTACAATCTACTTGTGCGCTGGGCTATGTCCGACTCACTGGAACGGGTGAATCGCTCGATATTAGCAACTGTCAGCCATTTCGCAGTGGCAACCTGTTGTTTGTGCATAATGGCGAGATTACAAACTTTCAAGAGACGCTGTATAGACCGATACGTGACAGCCTTTCTGATTCCACATACCGTCTCATTAAGGGCATGACTGACTCTGAACACATCTTTGCCCTGCTAGTGGAAATGTGGCAGTCGTCTCCAAACAGCACCCTGTTGTCAGCCTTACGTGCCACGCTACAAAAATTGACGCACCTGGCTAAAGAACACGACACCAGCTTTAGTGCCAATGTCATTGTCAGTGATGGTCAAGCGATCGCGGCAAGTAGGTATGCCTACGGCATACAAGCCCCTACTCTTTATTGGTCTTGCGATGATGCAAACCACCCGACCCGAGTTACTATTGCCTCTGAACCGTTATCCGACCAAAATTGGACACCTTTCCCCGACCAAAGTACCCTGTTTGTTCAATCAGAGTCATTACAGCCAACAACTTCTTTGATCATGTCTGAGCTTCCGTATTTTTAAGCGAGTCTTTTCTGACCTTTGCCTTTTATTAGCTGTGCGTCAAATGGTACACTTTCTTCGTGCTCACGCTTAATGTATATCCTATCTGAATTTCAGGGTGTAACTCCTCAAGTTTAAGCTACCGTGAATCTTCCTGCTCACCGCTGATGAATATTGTAATTTCAATGCTCCTCTGGAATTGTCCTAGGTAAGAATAGACACTTTACCAGTTTCAATATCGTAACAAGCACCGACGATTTTGAGTTGACCTTTGCGGATGAGTTTAGCCAAAATCGTTGAGCTTTCCTGTAATTTTTCTGCCTGATATTGAATGTTGGCTATAATTGCATTCTCTTGGATGTCGCCTGTTCTCAACTTGACTCTTTCTACGGCTGGTTTGATCCCTTCAACAACAAAGCCTATTCTGCCAGGAACAGGTTCTTCTTGAAGCGCCTCTGCTACAGCACCACATTTTCTATGACCCAAAACCACAATCAGTTGAGAACCCAATATTGCTGTAGCGTATTCCAAGCTACCTATAACCATATCACTGGCGACATTACCAGCCACTCGCACGACAAACAAATCCCCAAGTCCCTGGTCGAAAATAATTTCCGCTGGTACTCTAGAATCTGCACAACCAAGTATAGACGCAAAAGGATATTGACCTTTAGCAACCAATCGCAAGCGTTCTAACGATTGGTCGGGGTATTTTCGCTTTTGGTGTAAAAATCGTTGATTTCCATCCAATAATAGTTCTAAAGCTTTGTCCCCGTTGACTGGATTGGGATTTGCTGGACTTGCATCAGCAACTGCGGCTTGTAGAGCAACAGCTTGCTGTTTTTGCCAAAGAAGGCTACCGCCAACTGCAAAGCCTCCCACACCTGCAAACTTCATGGCAGTATACACACTCAGGGGAACCCCCGCAACGCACTGCCTCAAAAAACTACGACGCCCTACAAATCCATTGATTCGACTCATCAGTCTGTCTCAGTTAAGGGAACCCTGCTGACAACAGCTTCTCAAACTCTACAAGGATGTAAGAGTGAGCAAGGACACGGTTTAAGAGTCATTTAATTTTCACTAGTCATTAGTCAAAAATCTTTGACTTTTGACTAATGACTAGTGGGCTTTACCTGCTCCCAAGTACAGTTCGCCTACCTTGGGATCATGCAATAATTCCAAACCGGGACCTGAGATAGCATCGCGCCCAGACTCTAGGACGTATCCTCGATGAGCCATTTCCAAAGCTTTACGGGCGTTTTGCTCTACTAGTACAATCGCCGTACCACTTTGGTTAATTTGTTTTATCTGCTCAAAAACTTGTGTTACTAGGATAGGAGACAAAGCCGCTGAAGGTTCATCTAAAAGCAGTAAGCTGGGTTCCAACATCAAAGCTTTCCCCATTGCTAACATTTGGCGTTCACCACCTGAGAGGGTTCCAGCGCGTTGCTGACGGCGATCGCCAAGCTTGGGGAACATAGTATATATTTTATCTTTGAGTGGTTTCAGGGGAACATTGCGGACGAAAGCGCCCATTTCTAAATTTTCTTCTACGCTGAGGGAGGGGAAGACATTGGCAATTTGCGGTATGTAGCACATTCCCCGCTGAACAATTTGATTCGACTTTAGCCCAGTGATATTCTCGTCTTTGAAGGTAATTGAGCCTGTATGTGGGGTTAAAAGCCCAAAAATGGTTTTCGCTAAGGTAGATTTACCAGCACCATTAGGACCAATCACTGTTACCAATTCTCCCCGTTCCACCCGAAAATTCACACCTTGCAGAATATCCACGTCTTTGATATATCCAGCGTGGACATTTTTCACTTCTAGGAGGGGAGACGAATGAGTGAGCGAATCAGACATAATGTCCTTTATTATAAATTCAAAATATAGTTACTTTAAAATACAGTTATTTTGCTCAAAATTAAACGATTTAACTATATACCAAGACAAACACAGCGCCAAAATGAAAAAACATAGGTAAAAAACCTATGTCTTAAGTTTTATGTCTTAAGTTTTATGTTAATGGCTACTGAATTTGAAATTAAGCAGCTTTTGTTTTCTTTCTACGGATGTAGGCAAAGTAGATTCCGAGTAAAGATACAGCTGCTAAGCTTGTAGGTTCTGGAACCTCACGTGGTTTGTCAGAGACAGTAATTTGACCGCTGACTGTCTCACCATTATCACCTGCCTCTCCAATGTATAAGTACAGTGGACTGGTTGTGGGAATGGGATTTTTGAGGTTAAACACAATTTTTCCGCCATCACCTAAACTGACGAATCCAGAAGCAGTTTCGTTAGCTATGGAGTTGCCATCAAAATTTTGCAGAGTGGCGAGTGAGTTGTCAACAATACCGCCAGTTACACCAAATAACTCTCCTGGATCGGCAGGAGAACGCTGGGTTCCTGGGGTGAAGAAAGTTCCGGAGGAAGTAAAATCGAAGACGTTTAACCCTGATAAGTTTTTGGCGTCTGTGGCATTGTCAACCAAGACGTTGCTAATCTTGATGGCATCGAAATCAAAACCGCTAAATTTCCCAGGTGCACCCGCTGTTCCATTGATATCGCTGATATCAATGGAAATGATATCGAAGCCAAGATTGGAGAGATCGGCACGGTAGACACCAGTCGTACCAGAACTACCACCAGTTAAGCCTTGTAGCTTTGTAAAATTGAGACCCAGTGTGCCCGCTGTAGCACTGTAAGCAGACGTCAGGGTCATTGCTACAGTCGCCAGACTTAACGTTAAGATATTGCCTATCAGGGGTACGCTTAACCGTTGCATGAGTTTACCTACGTAGGACAGCTATATTTATGTATACGTAAACGCACCTGCCATTTCCGAACAATAAATATTTTATGTTACTTTTTTAAATCTTTATCCAGTACTATTACTGTAAAAACAGGCATCTTAAAGATTTTGCCTGTTTTTCAAAAATGTTAACCGTTTATACGACTTATCTACGGTGTTTTTTGTAAATCGGGTCGTTCTTCTGGGACGATCGCGCCTTCTACTGGACAAACTTGGATACATATGCCACAGTCAATGCAAGTGGCAAAGTCAATCCAGTACCAATCAGTTCCTTTGACGTTTTTGCTAGGACCAGGATGAATGCAAGCTACCGGACAGGCGTCTACGCAATCAGCGACACCTTCACAGACATCAGTAACAATCGTGTGCGGCATAGTTCCCCTCTACTTGGATCAAAATTGCTGTGTTTCTTCAGCTGTATCTAGCGTAGCAACAATACTGAGTCACTAGTCCAGCAGTGATTTGTTCTTGGTCTTTGACTAATGACTCAAGGGTAATCAAGCAATTGTCCGAAGGACGCGGCTTCGCTGATCGCTGAGCAAAAATTGTTTTGGATGTACAAAAAGCTTCATGGGCTAGAAACACAATCATTAGTGATTCAGGAGAGGGAGAACTACGCCGATTCCATATTTCGTGCAACGGGCGCAATGCCTTGTGTAACTCTCAAAATTAAAGCAAGTGAAAATATTATCCCAATGAGGATTGCAGAATTTAGAAAAACAATTAATAGTAAATTTAAGTATTTTTGTCTAAAAACATCTATTTCAAGAGCAAATAGCTCTTAGCCACCTTTACTTAACCGAGGCTGTGATGGAGAAACCTGCTGATACCCAATTTCCAATTCACGACTTGCTGAAACGGCGCTGGAGTCCCTTGGCATTTTCCAGCCAACCTATTGAAAAAGAAACGCTTGAGAGTTTGCTAGAAGCAGCGAGTTGGGCTGCTTCTTCTTATAATGAGCAGCCTTGGCACTTTATCGTTGCTACTAAAGATAATCCAGAGGAATTCAACCGTCTGTTGAGTTGTTTGGCAGAAGGAAATCAAGTGTGGGCGAAGAACGCTCCTGTTTTGATGATTTCAGTGGCGAAGCTTTACTTTGAGAAGAATGGTGTAGAAAACCGTCATGCATTTCACGATGTTGGGGCGGCTGCTAGCAATCTAGCAATTCAGGCGACTTCCCTAGGTTTGTTTATCCACCAAATGGCAGGATTTGACGTGGCGAAGGCGAAGGAGTTGTACAGCATTCCCCAGAGGTATGAGCCAGTCGCTGCGATCGCCATTGGGTATCCAGGCGATCCCGAAACATTACCAGAACAATACCAACAGCGCCAGTTTTCTCCACGCCAGCGTAAGCCGACACAGACGTTTGTATTTACTGGAGGTTGGGGACAAACTTCGCCTGTGGTTAAGAATTAGGGTTGGAAACTGCTAGGAGAGAACATCGCTATTACCAAAGCAATGTCTCTGAACCAGAGTAGTGTCCTAGTTGAAACATTGCCGAAAATAACGGAATTCGGCAATGTTATACCAGCAGTTGTTCCATTGAACGCTATTGAAATTCAAGCTAAAAACCGTTCCTGATTGGCAGAAACGGTTAAGAGCAGAGTAACCTGTATTAATTGATTAAGTGCTTGGCTGAATAACTATCTCATCTGTAAGCTTTGTACAGATTTGGGAAGATTTTAACCGGCAGCTTGTAATCGGTGTTTATCCAATAGACATCTCTAGAAATTAGATTTTAGATCAAACAGCATAATGGTCTCAAACTTATTTTCCGAGAGGTCTAATACTTTTTTATGAGCAGCCGGTGTAGATAACCACAACGGCGAATGGATTACTCTTTGATCGCTGCTGGTATTTCCTCTTCGATCGCTGCTGGTATTTCCTCTTCGATCGCTGCTGGTATGTCCTCTTCAATCGCCGATGGTATGTCCTCTTCAATCGCCGATGGTACGTCCTCTTCAATCGCCGATGGTACGTCCTCAGCCACAACTTCTTCAGTAGTTTCAGTTGCTGCTGCTACAGGAATAGCACCTTGCTGCTTAGCTAACATCTGTTCCCGATACTTAGCAGCCATTTCCTCTGCCTTGTCATATACCAAATCGCGATTCTTAATCATGTCACCTGGTTCGGGTTCCAGTTGTTTGGTAGACAGGGAAATGCGACCACGTTCTGCATCCAAGTCAATGATCATGACTTTCACTTCGTCATTGACATTGAAGACACTATGAGGGGTATCTATATGCTCGTGGGAAATTTCTGAGATGTGCAGTAGACCGCTGACGCCGCCAATATCGATAAAGGCACCGTAGGGTTTGATACCGCGCACAGTACCAATCACTACCTCACCAACTTCTAAGCGGTTCATCTTGCGCTCAACCAGCGCTCGACGATGAGATAAAACAAGACGGTTACGCTCTTCGTCTACCTCTAAGAACTTCAAGGGCAGTTCTTCGCCTACCAATTCTTCTTTCGGTTTGCGGGTGCTGATATGGGAACCGGGAATAAAGCCACGTAATCCTTCTATCCGCACCAAAGCTCCACCTCGATTGGTGGCAAAAACGCCAGAACGCACAGTTGCATCTTCTGCCTGCAACTGCCTGACGCGTTCCCAGGCTCTCATATACTCAATACGGCGAATCGATAGCGTCAGTTGACCATCTTCGTTTTCATCAGTAAGGATGAAAAATTCCCGCGTTTCGTTCGATTGTAATACTTCTTCCGGGCTATCTACCCGGTTGATAGACATTTCTTGTATAGGTATATATGCTGCTGTTTTAGCACCTATGTCAATCAGAGCGCCGCGTGGCTCTATACTGAAAACTGTACCTGGTACTATATCACCTGGGCTAAAATGATAATCGTACTTATCTAGTAGAGCGGCGAAATCGTCGTGTGTAAATCCAATTTCAGGAGCGGTTAATTTCTGATTGACCATGCTGATTGTTTCCCGGTTATTATTCTCCGTAAAGGTTATGCCTCCTCGCGATGTATATGCAAGAGCCGAATGGGCATTCCACACCTACATCCTTTTTCATACTAGCGCAGAAAAGCTGATCTGAACACAGAACCTTCCAGATCGTACATTATATCATAATTCATCTATTCTTTTATCTTAGTCAATAGTTAATTATCAATAATCGCTGCATTCACTTTTCTTTTTACGGTCAGGGCGCAAGGCGGTCTTGCGCCCCTACGTCCGGTGCTAGTTAACACCTCATCCCAGTCGGGAACTTGGTGTCCTACTTCTCTTCTTTCCTTTCAATGCGAGGAGGTTCGCGGAAGGCGATCGCAAAGAAGAGAGTTCCTATTGCCAAAGTCAAAATTAAGATGTAAGCAACGCTTTCCATAGCTTTAATTCCTGCCGATTTACCCACCAATATTAGTGTACCAAGCTACAGGAAAGAATGGTCTAGGGAATTGGGGGTTAGGGATTGGGGATGAGGAAGAATTCTTCCTGTTCCCAGTCACCAGTCCATAGTCCCTCTCATTAGACCATTCTTAACTTTTCGCTACAAAGTTTAGAGAGCTTCCTTCCGGCGGGTTGACTTGTCACCCACTTTCTGGAACAGACCCCATTCAACTTGTTCTTCGAGATCCGCATCAACACCAGCAAACACATCTCGGTAGATTGTCCGAGACCCGTGCCAGATGTGACCAAAGAAGAACAGCAGCGCAAATACAGCGTGTCCAAAGGTAAACCAACCTCTGGGAGAGGTGCGGAATACACCATCAGAGTTCAAGGTTTCCCGGTCGAATTCAAAGATTTCGCCGCCTTGAGCCTTACGGGCATACTTCTTCACATCAGCTGGGTCTTTGAAAGTTTGACCATCCAAGTCGCCACCGTAGAAGCTAACGGTAACACCAGATTGCTCAAAGCTATTCTGTGATTCTGCCCGACGGAAAGGAATGTCAGCACGGACAATGCCATCTTTGTCGGTCAAAAGGACTGGGAAGGTTTCAAAGAAGTTCGGGAGACGACGTACTGCCAACTCGCGACCTTCAGCATCTGTGAACACCGCATGACCTTGCCAAGATTGGGCAATTCCATCACCCTTATCCATCGGACCTGTACGGAATAGACCGCCTTTAGCAGGGCTATTGCCGACGTAATCGTAGAACGCGAGTTTTTCCGGAATTTGTGACCAAGCTTCAGAAAGGCTTGCACCTTCACCAACGCTTGCTTGGACGCGGCGATCAATCTCTTGCTTGAAGTAACCCTGATCCCACTGATAGCGGGTAGGACCAAACAGTTCGATTGGGGTGGTAGCGTTACCGTACCACATGGTGCCAGCAACAACGAAGGCTGCGAAGAAGACAGCAGCAATACTGCTGGATAGTACAGTTTCGATGTTACCCATCCTGAGAGCTTTGTAGAGCCTTTCGGGGGGTCTAACTGTCAGGTGGAATAAACCAGCGATAATACCTACGACGCCAGCAGCAATATGGTGAGCGACGACACCACCCGGGTTAAACGGGTTAAAGCCATCTGGTCCCCACTCCGGTGCCACTGCTTGGACATGACCCGTTATGCCGTAGGCATCAGAAACCCACATTCCAGGTCCAAACAATCCGGTGAGGTGGAAAGCACCAAAACCAAAGCAGAGTAGACCAGACAAGAACAGGTGAATGCCAAACATTTTTGGCAAGTCAAGGGCGGGTTCACCAGTGCGGGGGTCTTGGAACAATTCCAAATCCCAGTAAACCCAGTGCCAAACGGCAGCTAAGAACAGCAAACCGGAAAGAACGATGTGAGCAGCGGCGACGCCTTCAAATGACCAAAAACCGGGATCGGTTGATGGACCGCCAGTAACGTTCCAACCGCCCCAAGATTGGGTGACGCCTAAGCGTGCCATGAAGGGCAGCACGAACATGCCTTGACGCCACATCGGGTTGAGTACTGGGTCGCTGGGGTCATAGATAGCCAGTTCGTACAAAGCCATCGAACCAGCCCAGCCTGCCACCAACGCTGTATGCATCAAGTGTACAGAAATTAGCCGCCCCGGGTCATTCAGAACAACTGTATGTACTCGGTACCAGGGTAGTCCCATCGACTACGGTCCTCCTCGATGATTTATGTTTACAAAGCAATTTTTCAGTTTTTGTTATTGCCACTGGAATTTATCCACAGCTTTGTCTTATGAGTCAGAGACTGTGGTTAATTTGGCAAGGCTTACTAAGCTACGGAACCATTATCCCGTAGAGTAACAATCGCCAAGCAAAAAATGAGAATGTTTAAAAAATTGTAACTTTTGATGGA
Source organism: Scytonema sp. HK-05 (assembly GCF_963872035.1). Taxonomy (NCBI): domain Bacteria; kingdom Bacillati; phylum Cyanobacteriota; class Cyanophyceae; order Nostocales; family Scytonemataceae; genus Scytonema; species Scytonema sp. HK-05. The sequence continues at coordinate 21,753 of NZ_CAWMYC010000162.1, read as the reverse complement.
GCTGTTTGCAAGCCTGTAAACATAAGGATTTACGTAGCTTGACAGTTTTTCAAGCTACGTAACCCAGGCGGTGTGGAGGAGTTGTGAGGTGGAGGTGCCCTTTAAAGTTCTTAACTTGTGCCTTACACCCCTACAGCTAAACGACAGATTCAATGTTTTGCAGTTGGCATCTAGCTGATGCCGTTCCCAAGCGTTCAATCACCTGTTCGGCACTCATCAACCGCTTGAGTACGACTTGACCGATCGCTTGACCAGATTTATTGACTTGTACTTGTGTTGTAGGCTTCACTTCCACGGTTAAAACAACATCTTCAACCCGATAAAGCCACAGCACTTCGTTTTGTTCTACTAGACAGATATTCATTCGCTGAATGTCTGGTTGGCGTCGCCATGCGGTTATCTGCCAAAGTCCATCAGATGCCCACACTCTGCCAATTGTCCAACCCTCAGATAGAAAGAAGTATTTCACACTTTTAGTCTCGCTATTACGCTCGAAATCTACTAATTTTGATTGTCGTGATAGTGTTCGTCGATTACCCGCTCGCTAAGTATTTTTGCTTAGATTGAGATGCACAGCAGACAAATCCCTAATTTACACCTTTTCGGCTACGCGAAAAGCTTAACAAATCTTTGCACTGGAAAAGTGTAAATTTAAAACAAATTTAGACACTATTTATATGTTTAATTAAATAAAAAATTTTCCGTTATTCAGGAACATTAAACTCTATATCTTGGTCTAAAACTCTTTGTTTTTCCAGTAAAGGGTTACATAAAGTTATATTGTTAACTCGCTACGCCAATACACTTAACAAACAAAGAACTCAGGACTCACAAAACCACGAGAGGGTTCTCCTAAATTCTGAATTCTTTTTCAGGCTTTTTGCCAAACATATAGTAAAATAGCTGACCACTAAGTTTAAAAATACCCAATCTTATGACCAGGTTTTCCTTGTCCGCGAGACAGTGGAGTCAAATTACTAAATTAGTTTCTTTATTTTGTTTATGTTTACTTTTGGTGGTGAGTTGCTCAAGAAGCCAACAAGTCACGACAATATCATCTAGTTCAGCAAATAGCTTAACAGGGAATGGTCGCATCACTATAGGTACAACGCTAAATCCCCGTACCCTTGATCCAGCGGATGCTTATGAATTGCAGTCGCTTGGGTTGGTGTACAACATGAGCGATCGCCTCTACGATTATGAACCAGGAAGCACTGAAGTTAAGCCGCAGTTAGCCACAGCTTTACCCAAAGTGAGTCAAGATGGTTTAACATACACAATCCCCCTGCGTCAGGGAGTCGTGTTTCATGATGGAACTCCCTTCAACGCCGAAGCGATGGCGTTTAGTCTTGAACGCTTTATCAAAAACGGCGGTAAACCTTCTTTCTTACTAGCGGATGTTGTGGCTTCAGTCAAAGCCACTGGTGAGTATGAGTTAACGATACAACTGAAAAAACCGTTTGCAGCGTTTCCTGCGCTGCTGGCGTTTTCAGGCGTTTGTCCCGTTTCTCCCAAAGCTTATGAAATTGGTAAGGGGAAATTTAAGCCAAATATCTTTATTGGTACTGGTCCATATAAATTAGCGCGGTATGGTACAGATTCCTTACAATTTGATGTCTTTGATAAATACTGGGGAGAAAAACCAGCCAATATTGGCATTAATTTGCAATTTCTCACCAGTGGGGCTAATTTGTATAATTCCTTCCGTACAGGTGCAGTCGATGTCGCTTACCTGTCTTTGGAACCAGACCAAATTCGCAGCTTAGAAGCAAGCGCTAAAAAAGGTGATTGGCAAGCGATTACAGCTCAAGGTAGTGTAGTCAGTAACTTGGTTTTAAACCGGAATCAAAAACCTCTAGATCAACTAGAAGTTCGACAAGCCATAGCTGCAATGGTTGACCGTCCACTGATGAATCAGCGGGTCTTATTAGGTCAAGCTAGTCCCTTATACAGCATGGTACCGAAAACGTTTGAGGTTTCCCAGCCATTATTTAAAGATAAATACGGCGATGGCAATGTAGACAAAGCCAAACAATTGTTAACGACTGCTGGCTTCTCGAAAGAGAATCCAGTCAAGCTACAAATTTGGTATCCAGCGAGTTCCCCTATTCGCAGTTTGGCAGCACAAATACTAAAAGCTTATGCCGATAAATATATGGATGGAATGCTGCAATTTGAAGTCAACACTGTAGACGGTGCTACCTTCTATGGAGGTATCGCTAAGAGTTTTTATCCAACTGCTTTGCTCGATTGGTATCCAGATTTTCTGGACGCAGATAATTACATTCAACCCTTTTTGGGTTGCGATAAAGGGTCAGACGCAAAGGGATGCGAAGAGGGTGGTAGTCAGACACAAGGTTCGTTTTACTACAGCGAAACCATGAACAAGCTGATTGAAGACCAACGTAAGGAGCAAAACCCGCAAGTGCGGAACCAAATTTTTGCAAACATTCAAGCACAAATAGCCACCGATGTCCCTTATGTTCCTTTATGGCAAAACAAAGACTATGTATTTGCCCGTAAAGGAGTCAGCGGCGTGCAACTTAACCCGACTCAAAATCTCATTTACCAAACAATCAAAAAATAGTCAAAAGTTAGTAGTTAATGGTTAGTAGAAAAACCAACAACTAATGTACAGACGCGCCATGGCGCGTCTCTACAACTATCAACTATCAACTATCAACCAACAACTAACATATTATGTCTCGTTCAAAAGCCTTACAGTATTACATTATTGCCCGTTTACTTTTAGCTCCGTTGATGCTATGGACTGTAACCACAGCCGTTTTTCTCTTACTACGTGCAACGCCAGGAGATCCAGTAGATGCAATTCTCGGTGGACGTGCGCCAGAAAGTGCTAAGGAGGAATTGCGAAAACAACTGGGTTTAAATCTTCCCATATGGCTGCAGTACCTAAATTACATGGGACAATTGCTGCGTCTGGACTTAGGAACTTCTATAGCGAGTCGTGGACAAGCTATTTGGGAGGTAATTGGGCAATATTTCCCAGCAACTGTGGAATTAGCGGTTTGCAGTATGGCGATCGCACTGATAGTTGGAATTGGGATTGGTATTCTTTCTGCTTCTCGCCCTGGAACTTATTTAGATGTTGGCGGGCGATTATTTGGTATTATCACATACTCACTCCCCATGTTTTGGGCTGGGATGATTCTGCAATTGATTTTTGCAGTACAGCTAAATTGGTTTCCTTTGGGAACGCGCTTTCCTACAACTATGCCAGCGCCACAGGGTATCACTGGTTTGTATACAATTGATAGTGTATTAACTGCAAATTTCAGTCAATTTTTCACTGCTTTGCACTATTTAGCACTTCCGAGTATCACCTTGGGAGTTTTGCTGAGTGGTATTTTTGAGCGAATTGTGCGAGTGAATTTAAAGCAAACTTTGCAAGCTGATTATGTGGAAGCTGCGCGTGCAAGAGGTATTCCTGAAAGAAATATTTTATTTTCTCACGCTTTAAAAAATGCTCTTATTCCGGTAATTACCGTTATGGGTTTAACCTTTGCTTCACTTTTAGGTGGGGCAATTTTGACTGAGGTAACATTTTCTTGGCCCGGATTGGCAAATAAGTTATATGATGCCATTAATGCGCGGGATTATCCTTTGGTGCAGGGAGTTCTAGTATTTTTTGCGGGAATTGTGGTCATTGCTAGCATTGTGATTGATATTATCAATGCTTATGTAGATCCACGAATTAGGTATTAGGAAATAACTTATTTTGCACTCACAGCTTGATGTGTAAGTTTTCAGAATCAATCTGAAAACTTTTTTATGAACCGCCAAGACAAGAGAGGACGCAGAGAAAAGAAGAGGATTGGTTTTCAGGTATGATGTTATCTTTTAAAGTTTACAAATAGCTTTGAGAACTTGTAGTAACTCAATCGCACTTTCAGGTTCCATTAAGTTTAGAAATGGCATTAATTGATAAGTTGGGTGATTTTCCTGTAAGATATAGACAAACTGATAACGCTGTCCGTTAGTCGTCAAACCCCAGAGTGATTTTTGATGTTTCAGATTGTTCTGAGCGTATGTAAGCAATTGCGGTAAGCCCTCTGATGGATCAATACTACTGTTTTTAGATTCAATGACCAAAATCCAAAAATATGCTTTAGCTGTTGTCTTTTGAGCTTTATTGACAGCTAAAATATCCATTCGCCCTGTAATTTTAGTATCTTCATCTGTAATATCAATATCTCCGATTTCTTCTTCCAAGCTAATCTTAATAGGATAGCGATAAAATCCAGCTAATCGCAATAATGGAAAGAGCGTTAAAGCTTTAACAAGTCCTTCCGAAACTTTTCCTTCTATTAGGTAACTATCAAAATCATTCCGAATTTGGATGAGTTCCTGTTGCTCAGATTCAGTTAAATGTTCGAGAGATAAGATAGGAGAAAATGAACTGTTGTACTGTCTTTGGAAGTCGAAAAGACGGTGAACATCTGCAAGTGTTAGGTTTTTTGCTTGGAGAATTGTCATAGATTTAATTGTTTTAAGAGTTATTTACTAATTTTAGTAGTTTGGTATTTGAGCAAAATACTGGTTGAAGCAATTAATGAATGTTTATGCCGCAGCTACAGCGCTAAAAACTGTGTATAGCAGAATTCAGGACTCAGAGGATGTCTGAGAAGTCAAAAATGTCATGCTGAACGGAGCGACAGCGTAGTGAAGCATCTCAAGCCTACGCCTCAAACTCTGGATTCTTCGTTCCGCTTCGCTACACTCAGAATGACAAAATATACCTTTCATATACTTTTCAGACATCCTCTCAGGAGTCAGGAGTCAGAAGTAAAAACGGCTTTATATGTCAATACGGTTGCTGTTAAGGTTGATGTGTAAAAAATCATGTGTGTAGAGACGCGCCATTGTGTAGAGACGCGCCATCCGAGAGTTCTACATTGTGTTCCTGATAAGGACTCTGGTGTTATCTGAACGGTATTGAGATCAATGGTGCGTTGCGCTTCGCCATAACACACTCTACTTAATATTTTTTTAACTTTTTATCGTGTCCTTACGACAGCTTGTTGTGATCTAAGGACAGCTTGTTAGGATCTAACGACAGCTAGTTGTGATCTAACGACAACTTGTACATTCCTAACGACAGCGTGTTGTGATCTAACGACAACTTGTACATTCCTAACGACAGCTTGTTGTGCAATGGCGATCGCCTGGTTTTAGTTGTTCTGTGGCAAGATTTTTTGTGTAGAAATTGAGTGCGATGCTCCGAAAGGGAGCCGCCTCTTAGGCGATCGCTCTTGTTATAAGCTGTTGTGCCTTTAATTTACACAATTTGGGCGGGCAAGATGCTCCGAAGTTTGCTCAACGGGGGGAACCCCCGCACGCAACTTCTCTCCACCCCACAAGAGTTTCATTTAAAGATGGTGTGCAAATTATAGGATTTTGAGCTTACTGGCAAATCCTCACACTCTAAAAGCGTTACTTAGTCATTAGGTGTTATATTCTTCAGTAATTTAACTCTTATAATTGCCTAAATGAGCGGTGCTATTTCTGTAAAAATCCTGTTTTTAGCAGCCGATCCGAGTGATGCTTCTCGGTTACGTTTAGGGCAAGAGTTCCGAGATATTAAAGAAAGATTGCGAATAGCCAAAGCGCCAGAAAAATATCAGCTAGAACAGCGAGAGTCAGTTCGCGTAGGGGATATTACTCAAGCTATATTTGATTTTGAGCCAATTATTATACATTTTTCTGGACATGGCACAAGTCAGGGAGAACTTTGCTTTGAGAATGAAGTGGGCAAATTCCAGCCTGTGAAGCCTGATGCTTTGGCAGCAATGTTTGAGTTGTTCGCACGGCACGTAAATTGTGTGGTGCTAAATGCTTGCCACTCTGAAATTCAGGCAAAGGCGATCGCTCAACATATCCCGTTTGTGATTGGGATGAATGACGCAATTGGCGATAAAGCTGCGATCGCCTTTGCTGTTGGTTTTTACAAAGCATTAGCGGCAAATCGTTCGATTGAAGATGCTTATAAGTTTGGCTGTGTAGAGATTCAACTACAAGGTATTCCAGAGCATCTCAAACCAGTTATTTATGTAAAAAAAGACCTAATTCCTGCTTCAAAACCGAAAGCAGAAAGGGCAATTCCCAACCCCTTCATTCCCCAGCATGGCAGAGTAGAAGATTCGCAACTGTTCTTTGGAAGAGAACGCGAAATGCAGCGGGTGTTTGAGGTTTTAAATAGCGGTAGTAGTGTGGCTTTAATAGGAGAAGAGGGTATGGGCAAATCCTCGCTGCTATGGGCGATTTGCCAACAAGCGAAAAATCGCCTGCAACCACTGCGTCAGCCAGTTTTTTTAGATTTGAATTATATAGATAATGAAGAGGACTTCTACAGCGCGTTGTGTCACGAGGTTGGTATCGCGGAATGTACAGGGTATATGTTAACCCGGAATTTGAAAGCACATAAAAATAAAGTGCTGCTGGCTTTAGACAATGTAGGAAAGATGACTTGGCAGGGGTTCACCCGTGGAGTACGGGATAAGTTGCGCGGTTTAGCTGAGGGAAGCAATGCGCCGCTAAAGCTGATTTTAGCTGCGACTGAACCACTCAACGATTTGTTTAATGATAGTCATGATCAAGGTAAGACATCACCGCTGGCGGGTATTTGCCAGGAAGAACACATTCAGCCTTGGGATGAAACCACCATGCGTGCTTTTATTGCCAATCGTCTGGCGGGGACTTCTGTGAGTTTTACTGAGGAGGAGATTGTGCAACTGGTGCAGGAGAGTAGCGGACATCCTCGGAAACTCATGCAGCTATGCTATCGAACTTATGCGCGGTATGTGGAGGAGGTGCAATGACTCTTCCGCGTTTTGAGGAACCTCACCCCCCTACCCCCCTCTCCGCAAGCAGAGAGGGGGGAGTATTTCATACGTGTCAACTTAAGTTCAAACACGCAATTTACCGTCGTTTTAGATCCCCCAACAGAGTTAAAAAGGGGGCTAAGATTTTATTTCCCCCCTTTCCAAGGGGGGATTCAGGGGGGATCAAAAATCTCGATGGTACCTTGAAAAATGATCCAATGCTTGTCAATAATGACTTTTGGCTTAAGTTGATACTAATGGGAGTATTTCCACCCCTCCCCATTTGCAGTCCACCACACAAACTTTGCGCGATTTGTAGTGAGCGCTTTAGCGCTAAAGCGCCAACTACAAACTACGCTTACCCGTCATTTTTGGGTTGGCAAACTACCAGCACAGAGAAAGGAGCATTTCTACCCCTCCTCGCTTGCGGAGAGCAGCGCCGTGCGGGGGTTCCCCCCGTTGAGGCGACTGCGGAGGAGGGGCTAGGGGTGGGGTTCTCCGCCGCTGGGATATATAAGGAGAACCTGCAATGAACCAACAACCCCCCGTACCCCGCCTAGACTTAGCCCCCAAACTCAAGCGCCCCCTCTCGCTGTGGAACCCCCTGGATTATCTGCGCCTGTTGTACTGGGTGTTTTACTTCCCCCAGGCTTTGCGGTGGTATTTGGACACCTTTGGGGGTGGATATATTCCTCCACAGGAAATAAATTGGCGAAAGGGATGGGGGTTGCTGCGTCAAAATTCCATTCAGCGGAATTTGCTTTTCCAAGGGTTGGTGTTAACTGTTGTGACACCACTGACGTTGGCTTGGCTTCTTGAGCAAATAAGCGTTCCTATTAATTGGTTAGGCGTGGCGTTTGGCGTAGCGTTTGGCGTGGCGTTTGGCGTGGCGTTTGGCGTGGCGGGCGGTGTGGCAGGCATGGCGTTTGGCTTGGCGTTTGGCTTGGCGTTTGGCGTGGCGCTTGGCATGGCGGGCATGGCGTTTGGCTTGGCGTTTGGCATGGCGTTTGGCATGGCGTTTGGTGTGGCGTATAGCGTTGTGGCGTTTGGCGTGGCGTATAGCTTCGTGGCGTTTGGCGTGGCGTTTGTAGCGTTTGGCGTGGTGTATAGCTTCGTAGCGGGCACGACGTATAGCTTCGTGGCGTTTGGCGTGGCGTTTGGCTTCATAGCGTCGTTATGCGTGGCGTTAGGGGTGGCGATGCTCCGTCCAGAAAATTGGCTTTTGAGTTTACCTCTTGTTCTGCGGTTCCCCCAGAATAGACAATGGCAAATTCCCCATGTCACTTCACTTCCCCTTTACTCTCTGTCTTCTCGGCTGAAAATTTGGCTGCGTCGAGACTGGGAGACTGGTTTGCATAATGCCAACCAATTGCTGGCTTACACTCTTCAATTCATCGCCGTGATTCAAGCTGTGAATCTGGTGCTCGCAGAAACGCCTCCAGAGCAAGTCGTCTTTCGTGTCGTTCAGCTAGCTGAAGATCCTTTTGATTGGCGACTCCTGTGTTTTGCCTCAGCTTCTCTCAATGAAACACTCAAATCAAATTTTGTCGAAAATTTTCCTGTGTTAACTCGTCGTCGGCAAGAACAACAGCAAGCTCGTTTTTTCACAGACACTCGCTTAGACACTCCCGCCCGTGCTGCTGCGGCTGGTTTCTGGCATCTGCACGAAAAAGAACCAGCGAAAGCTCAGGAGGCTTTTGCAGTCGTGCGTTCTCTCCTCTACGGTGAAGAAATGTTCACCCTCGCCCAAACTCTAGCAGCTTTTAACCAAGCTAACGAACCAGACGCGATCGCTGCTGTTCAAATTCCTCCCTTTCCACAAGAACCTTTGCTGCGTCCAGTGACCTGGCAAACTCTCACCTCTCTACGTTCTGTCGTTGAGAATGCCAAGATTATACAGCGCAGTCGGTCTGCTTATCTACGCTCCTCAGCTCTCAACCGTGCTTTAGGGGAACTCACAGAAATTCTAGATAATCCTGATACTCTGCCGCAAGCTGAACGCGGGCTAATTGTAGACATCGCCCAGACTTGGAGAAAAGCCTTGGAGAGAATAGCCAAGGAAGTCGGGGAAATTTCCATCACTGAGCCTGTGAGTAATCCTTACATCATTGGCGATCCAGTTGTAGGCGATCGCTTCGTTGGACGGGAAGACGTGATCAGACAGTTGCAGGAGTTGTGGATGAGGGGTTCTCAACTCCAATCTATCGTAATCTACGGTCACAGGCGGATGGGCAAAACTTCTATCCTGCGGAATGTCGCCAGTTTTGTAAAAGCAGGTGTACAAGTAGCTTATGTCAACCTCTTAGAAGTTGCAGATGCTCCCGAAGGAGTGGTAGAAGTGCTGATGGCGATTTCTGATGCCATTTCTGAAGTGATGCAAATTCCACCTCCAACCAATGAGGATTTGCTGAGTCTTCCGCAACGAACGTTTACAAGATACTTGACACAGGTGGAGGGAGAACTAGGGACTAAGGGTTTGATTGTCGCGTTAGACGAGTTTGAGAAAATTGAGGAACTGATTGAGGCGGGAAAAATCCCTGTAGATTTTATGGGATATCTCCGGGGGTTAGCGCACAAAAGCTCTAAAATCGCTTTTGTTCTGGCAGGTTTACACACCTTGGAGGAAATGACAGCCGATTACTTTCAACCTTTCTACGCCAGTGTCATCACTATCAAAGTTGGTTTTATGGAAGCTGGGGCTACTCACCAAATCCTTGCAAATCCATCTCTTGAAGACTTTCCCCTCGACTACACGCCGGAAGCGTTAGATAAAATCTACGAACTCAGCCACGGACAACCTTATCTCGTGCAGCTTGTTGGTTTCCAACTCGTCCGGCGCTACAATGACGAAGTTTTTAACACAGGTCGCGCCCGTGATTCTACATTTACAGTAGAGGATGTGGAAGCAGTTGTCAATGACCAAGATTTCTTCAAACGGGGACGCTACTACTTTGATGGCGTTTGGGGTCAGGCGGCGCGGGGTGCTGCTGGTCAGCAGGCGATACTTAGGGCGTTAGCACCATCACCAGAAGGGCTAAGTATTGAAGCGTTATCTCAAAGTACAAATATAGAAATTGCCGCTTTACAAGAAGCGCTCAATACCCTAAAGCGTCATGATGTCGTTGAAGAAATTGAGGGACACTGGCACATTATTGTAGAACTCTTTCGCCGCTGGGTCTTACAATTGTAGAATATTTTTTCTCTGAAACTGAGCAGATTTCAGGGACAAAATAGACTCGAAGTGTATTATTGATGGCAGAAGATCCATGACATGGACACCTTTAAGAAAACGGATTAATCAGCTGCCACTTGTTATCGCTGGACCAATTCTCAGACGCGCTGACAACAATGTCGTAACTGTATGGATAGCTTTGAAAGAAAGCCGTACTGTTACTCTAGAAATATTTGATACTAATAAAAGAAGACTATTTAGTGGTAGTAGACAAACAACTCAATTTGGTACTTATTTGCACATAGTTGCTGTCACCGCTAAAACTTCATCAAATATACTTTTACATGGTGAAAATTATCTTTACAATTTATATTTTGGTCATGGAGAAACCCTGAGTCAGCCTGGTGTATTAACTCCAGAAGGGTCACTTAAAGATATTACATATCCTCAATACGACTTGCCGAGTTTTGCAATTGTGCCAAGGCGTTTAGATGATTTACGCATTATTCACGGTTCTTGTCGCAAGGCACATGGTGAAAGTCTTGATGCACTTGTGACAGTGGACAAAATGATTAGGGAAGCATTAGAACAAGACCCGAAGAAACGACCGCATCAACTCTTCCTCACAGGCGACCAAATTTATGTGGATGATGTGGCTGATGCCTTACTTTTCATGTTAATGGATGCCAGTCAGACACTTTTGGGATGGTCGGAAACATTACCAGATGTCAAAAATACTGAAGAGTTAAATCCGGGAAAACGTAATATTTTAGCAACACAGACCGCTGGGTTAACAGCAAGCTTTACCAAAATTAACACGATTTGCTGCCTTGCCAAAAGTCATTTATTCACATTAGGTGAATTCTTGGCAATGTATTTATTTGCTTGGAGTGATGTGCTGTGGACTAAACCGGAAGATTTCCCAACATATGAAGATGTTCATCCCGACGCACCAAGATCTGGAAAGGATCGAACTTCATTTAAAGAAGAAATTGGCTATTTACAAGATTTTCAGACAACGCTGAAGGATATCAGGCGTGCATTGGCTAATATTCCCACGTACATGATATTTGATGACCATGAAATTACAGATGACTGGTTTTTGAATATGGCGTGGTGCGATCGCGTCTTCAATAAACCTCTTGGTAGGCGCGTGCTGCAAAATAGTTTACTTGCTTATGCTGTTTGCCAAGCTTGGGGAAACACACCAGAACAGTTTGAGCAAGGAAAACCAGGAGATGCATTGCTGAAAGCTGCTGAGGGGTGGTTAGCTTCTCTTGGTACAAACGCACAACACGAACAAGAAATTGCTTTGCGCATTGGTTTGCCATCCGTTGAAGATATTAGAACAAGTCTGCCAAGGCGAGTCACTCACACAGAAAGTTCTCTAAAATGGCACTACACTGTGATTGGTCCAGAATATGAAGTTTTAGTTTTGGATACGCGCACATGGCGGGAATTTCCAGGCAAGGACTTTGATTTTCCTGCACTTTTAAGCGCTGAAGGTTGCGATGAACAAATATCAAAAGTCGTTCGCCCACAAAATGCACGGGTGACTTTGGTGATAGCGCCCAGTCCGGTGGTTGGCTTACCGTTTTTAGAAGCCGTACAAAAGACAGCTAAAAGTGTTGCAGAAACACTCGGTGCTGCGGCTTGGGCTTTTGACCCTGAAGCTTGGGGTTTGGAAGAAACAGCATTTGAAAGGCTGTTTGCCAGACTCGCACTACGGGCATTACCAGCAGGGCAAAGTCGTGTCATTATCTTATCTGGTGATGTTCACTACAGTTTTGCAGCTCGCTTGCAATACTCGGCAATATGTCCTTTCCAAAGTTCAAAAAATGTCAAAACTGAACTTGTTGTTGCCCAGTTTACGAGCAGTTCGCTTAAGAATGAAGTCAAGGGGTTAGGTGGGAGCCATTCATTACATACAAAGGGTTTTGTTCCTTTTAGGATTATCAAATATATACCAACAGCAGAGATTTTAGGGTGGGAAAACAAAGGAGGAAAGGAACTAGAAATTGGTGTGTTTTATACTTTTGTAGACAACACAGTTCAACATCTTCCTTGGAGGCTCAAAGGTAGTCCGGCGAAAGTAAATTTAGTGCAAGAACGCGATTGCTTTAGAGCATTACAAATTACCAAAAAACCTGAATGGTGGTACCGCATTGACTTTTTGTCAGCGAAAGCAGAAGACATTAATAAACCGAGAAGCTACCATTCCGAGCAATCATATTTTGTCAAAGCACCCCTACCAGGACAAGATCGCAAGCAGCCTTTAGAACAATACCTATCAATGGCAAGAAACCATCGTGATTACCTAGGTAAGAAAGGAAAAGGCAAAGAAGTTGTGGGATTAAATAACATTGGTGAAATCACTTTTGAGTTTGTTGATGGTAAAGAGATAGCTGTACAAACTCTTTGGTGGCGACTGGAAAGCTGGGAAAAGGGCAAGCTTTTGGAACCTTTCCCGTTAACAAGATGTGAAGTATCTCTAGTGTTTGATGACCAAGATTATCCAATGAATGAAGTCCTGAAGGAAATTAAACCTTGAGTCATGAGAATTTTTGGAAAAATCCAAGTTAAGAGTATTTGTAACCTTAGATGCACGCAGACCAATGCAGAAAAATTCTCTGTGTACATCTCTTGTTTATCTGTGATTTCATATTAGAAAATGAACTTTTGAAAGAGGTCTACCCCACATTTTAGATATTTAGGCATCAGTTTGTAACCAATTCTCTAAACTTAACCCTTCTACTCTCTGCAAATCAGAATCATTAGAAACTAAAATTAAACCACGTGTAATTGCTGTAGCAGCTATCAATATATCAGCATCTTGTATTGGTCTGCCTTTTACTTTTAAATCAGCATGAATTTTGCAGGCTTGTTCAATAATTTCTATATCGTCTAAAAATAAAAGTTCATATTTTCGCAAGAAAATATTAAAGTCAGCTAGTTGTTTTGTAGCATTTACAGCAACTAAACCTCTTTTTATCTCGTAGTAAGTTATGCAACTAATAAAAACTTCTTCTCCTAGACTAGTTACTTCCTCCAGCTTTTGTTCTAGAGTAATATTTTTTTTCAAAATATAACTAACAATGTTTGTATCGAGTAAATGTGCCACTCTATTTATCTTCCTTCCACTGCCTCATCAAAAATTTTGATTTGTTCTGGAGTCAAATCGTTGAGGGTTCCGGAAACTGCTTCTAAAACTAAAAGCTTGTCAATTCTACGTGTTAATTCATCATCAGGGATAGCTCTAAATTCTTCAGGCGAAAACTTACCAAAAAGATTGACTAAGTGTTCAATCCTTTCTTGTTTTTTTAATCTCACCATGTAAAAGCTACTACCTTTAAATAAATTCTCCACAATTCGTGAGATGCGGTTTGTGAGTTCTTGAGTATAATTAGAGACTTCTTGCATAAATTTATCCTTAGTTTAATTGTGAGTATTTATCTATTTTAGGCAAGCTGGAGGCATACAAGCTGTTCTTGATTCCGCAAGTGTGGTTCTGGGAAGACAGAGTGCAGTACTTCATATCAAAACCGCTGACCAGTGGTAATTTCAAATCTTATATCTCCCTGGTCGCTAATCCCCAAGTCACCCCGAATGAGCCCAAACGGTGATTTGACTCGCAGTCCTAACCCGTAACCAAACCCACTCCCAGGTTTACCTCGCAGTACACCCGGTTCCCCTAGCACTGTTTTGCCAGATCCAAAATCTGACCCGAAGTCAGCAAAGACAACTCCTCCCACCGACTGAAGAATCGGGAAACGATATTCCATAGAAACCAAGCCATAACTACGTCCACTGGCGACTTTACCACCTCCGTAGCCTCGTACAGAATTCTGTCCACCCAAATCAAACGCTTCTGCTGGTGGAAACTCCCCAATATTTGTACCAGCTTGCAAATTAAAAGCCAACATTTCTGGATTTTCAGTTAAGCGACCATTACCTATCCAAGTGACTGGCACATATAAAATATAGTTTGCCCGCAGTCGGTTGCTGGAAATCTTACCCAGTCCAATCGGAATTGCTTGTTCAGTGCTGAGGGTGAGGAGCGATCCTTGAGTTGGATTGTCACGGCGATCGCGCTGATCTTTACTTATAGCAAAGGACACCGTAACCAAATCATCAATGCCAGTACCACTTACTGACAGAGGGCTTCCTAGTCTATCCACTCGTGCAAGATTATAATCGCGATCGCGAAGGCTAATCCTGGTGTAGTTAAGACCAAAAGCTGTATCCCAGTCATTGAAAGATTTTAAAACTGCTAGAGAGCCGCCAAATCGTCCTTCCCGCGCTGTGCTACCGTTGGACAGCTTGATATCATCGTTGAAGGTTCGAGATAAATCTCGTTCACGAAAAACTCTGAAGCTGTAGCCTAGGCGGTTTGGTTGTCCACGACGATAAGGACTGGTGAACTGGCTATCAAACTGAACATCTTTACCGCTTACCTGAATGCTGGTATCTAGCTGTTCATTAAGACCGTTAATATTTGCATCTTCATAACCCACTTGACCATAAAGCCCAACATCACCGTTATTACCACCGCCGAAGCTTAGAGAAGGGAAGTGACGCTCCTTAATGTCGTAGATGATATTAACGCCGGAGTCATCTTCTTGTAGGGAAACATTGACTTTATCTAATGAGTTTAATCTCCTCAGTCGTTGCAAGTCTTTTTGAAGGACATCCTCACGGAATACTTGACCTGGCTTTAGTTTCAGATTGTCGATGATAAAATCTTTCTGAGTCCGCCCCTCAATCGGTTGACCCTTATCATCGACAAACTTGCCTTTATCATTGATAAAACGGATCTGGATATCTTTGACAACTCTCTGGTTAACCTCACCAGTCTGGACACTTTTCCCTCTAAGTTTTTCTAGTAAAGGAGGGGTTGGCGATGGGCTCAAACTATCTGTTTTTAAGATAGTAGATTCAGAGTTTGCCAGCGCTTGCTGATTTTCCTGAAACACCACCATCCCCACAATCAAAATCACAACTATTTGAATACGCATAACTAAAACTTTGTCATTACCCACATTTTGGTAACATTCAAATTGTCCTCTTACGAGAGATCACCAGCGATTTAAATCGCTCTGGGTTTCATCTAAAAGCCTCCGGGAGTGTGGAAACGAGCGCGTATGCGCGACCTGAGAGGAAACACGACTCGGCTAATTTATTAGCCGTCAGATTCTTCAAGCTATGCATACGAATAGCCGTCCTTTTTGTGAATGTGTTTGCAATATTTGTAAGAGATGCCTTGGACTAATCCGTTCTTAGTTGAGATATTGAAACTACCTGATGAACGGATTGCTACTTTACCAACATATGTCCCTACTTTTTTACCAGTCTTGACAATTGCTTTAACAATATCTCCAGTTTGAAAACCAAAATGTATTTTGTTTCTTGGTACGTGTCGGGTTGGGAAGCCATACTTATCAGTACGACATGATTGTCTAGAACCGTGTCCTACTGCTTGAACAAACAATGGTTTAATTCCCTTGATGTTAAGAATAGGAGTTGACATACCTACACAAGCCGCATCAATCCAATGGGTTTTTTCTAAATTTTGTTGAGTACGATTAAACTTTGTTAAACCACCAGAACCAGTTTCAACAGGTAATTGAGTTGCTTTTAAGACTTCAAGCAACTTGAATCTAGTTGCATTAACTGCCGCAGTATCAGCCAAAGGTTTCTTAGCTTGCGCTTCAATCTTTTTCAACCGAACGGGGTCTTTTTTGAGAAATTCCTTGATATCTTTAGTCCCCTTTTTGGTGTTACATTTTTCACAACTTAGAGTCAGGTTTGAGATTCTATTAGAGCCTCCTTTAGACCGTGGGTAAATATGTTCAACCTGCAAAGGTATATCTTGCTTATCACAATATGCACACTTTCTAGCAAACTTTTCTAGCAAGTATTCGCGTGTCTCATATCCGGCAAGCGTACCCTGTTGATACTCCTTACCTTGGATATCTGGATTTTGCATTAACTGTGTGTCAAACCTGACTAATTCTTGAGAGATAGCAGTAATTGGTGCTAATTTGATTAGTTTGTTGACCCAAGTCTCTATATTGTGAACACGGCTCATCAAACTTGGTGGTAGCCAACCATTTGGGCGTTTTCTGTTATTGAATCTTGCTTGCCGATATCTGGTTTTTCGATTTCTTCTACCTCTACGTAGTTGTCTACGTGAGATTAAAGATTCTCTAATTGCAAAACCTTTGTGCTGTAGTTCTGCCGCAAATACTACCTCACCCGTTGAATCGTTAATTACTGCAATTCCGGTTGTTTTTGCACCAGGGTCAATCTTGATTCTTAAGGGATGCACGGATGATTCTAGACGAGCTTCTTTTAGGATTATTGTGAAGGGAAATTTACGGAAAATTGCGGCTTTACCATTTTTTAAAAGCTGTCTTGCTTGTGCTGGATGAATTGGGTCAAGTGGTCTTTTGTTGGTATTGATTACAAACACTTTGGACATAAAGTCCCTCCTTACGGGTAATGTGAGCCTGGACAATGTTATTGGTCGGTACTATGTCGAAGACACTTCCTTAACCCATACAGATGTTTAATCTTCGACTTCTAGAGCTACAAACTGGCTTCACGCATTTGTAGGTAGGTTCTTTTACACTTGCCAATAACGTAGTACGCGAGGTACGCGCGTCGGGTAAGCTAGGCTTCAACTTTTGCTGAAGCCCCGTCTCTTTAGAGCGGGGTTGCTTACATTATTGTCCGGTAGGATGGCAACAAAGCAATGCTGTTGCGTTGACTTCAGCCTAAAAAGTTCAGCAATTGAATTTGAATGTTAGTCTGTGGACCGGCAACTAGAACCGCACAATCCCCAAACTTGGGGGGACCTGTGAGAATTTTGGGGTTTTGAGAAAACCCAAACTGTTCAGTGGGGATACCCAATAGATTGCGATTGAGGATGCCGTCGTTGTTGGCATCATGATAGGCGGCGATCGCATAATTTCCTGATTTTAAGTTTTCAAATTTAACTGTCACCGGAGCGTTTTCTAGTTTGACGCAACGGGCAGCCACCGCGCGATCGCTACTGCCAGGAAATCCTTGCCCACCAGAAAACAGGCTCAGGCAAACTTGCCCACGTTGGTTTTTCAACCCGTTAATGGTGACGGTGAGGCTACTGTTCGGCACTGCAAAAGCACTGTGTAAAGCTGTCAAGTTTACGGTTGCGGTTACAAGTAAAAAGCTCCATAAAGAACGTTGCATTGTAATTAACTCCTATGTAAAACACTATTAATTTGATTGCAATACGGTGACATTTGTTGCTCAAAACGTGCTTGCATCTTGCGATATTCAATGATGGGGCGATTGGGCACGAGGGCACTGGCACCTTTGCAATCGCTCTCAATCAATTTCTCTCCCATGTCAGGGCTAGTTTGCAATGGGCGTTGAGAGTTATTGACGTTCATCTAGTTTCCCTCGTCTGGATTTGTCTACCTATCAGCAGTTAGGTAAATATCAAAAAAATTATTGGCGTTCCCACGCTCTGTGCCTGTTGTACTAGTAGTTTATGTCATTAATTTTGATATGTCGTAGCCGTCAGATCCCCGACTTCTCTAAGAAGTCGGGGATCTTGTAACCCATTAGAATTAATGAAACAGAGTACTAGTACAACGCGGCGTAAATAGAGCAACCCTTCGGGTTCACCAGTCGCCTAGGTCGGGAAACCCTCCTGCATAGCGCTGGTTCACCATTTAAAATCCCTAAAAACCTCATTCCATAATACTTTTGAATGCGTGAATGCGTGAATGCGTGACTTCCGCCTTGCGGTACTAGTCCCTTTCTACCTGAGGCTTGAGTCCATCTAACAAAACGGAAATCATCTCATCTACGACGACTTCTCCAGAAGCTGCATCAGATCCAGTGATGACAAAGGGAATACTTTCCATCACCGACAAAAAGAACCCAGCGAGCGATTCGGGACGGGTATGGCGGATTTCACCTCGTTGTTGCGCTTCGATAAAGGTTTGTCGCAGAGGCTCAAAAACACATTGTTGGCTACAAATTGCCAGCCTTTTAATATTATCTTCACCCAAGGAAGGCATATCGTTGTGGAACATACTCAAAAAATGGATGGGAGGCTGAGAAAGAAACCACCCACCTGCAGCACCAAGTTGCGATCGCAAGTCACCTCCTGCATCGTCAATTGCCTGCTGTAAACCTGTTCGATGGCGGGTATTTCGTCCCAGTCATTCCGCTTTCCCTTGGAATATTGTTGATTTAGCTATAGCCTCACCCAACCGCTTTCAATGGGGCATTAATCTGACAAAATTCAAACATATGCAAGTTTTTCAAGCAATTGGTGGTTTTGAGCGGGAAAAGAATTATCGGCGTTTTGATAATATTTCAGTTGCTGATTGGGTAGAGGAAGAATTTCCCAGAGGTTTATATGACTTGTATTTTTTGCCTTTTGCCAAATCTAGTTTGAATGCACCAGACACGATGAGTGTTGCCGAACTTATGCAGTTCTTCCACTTTTATTTTTTTGGCAACCCTGAAGGACTCGCTTTTAATGGCACTAAAGACGATATGGGAACTAGTTTGGTGCAACCTATAAATTTATTGAGTGGGCAGAACGCACTGGTGGTAGTGTCGTAGAGTTACACGCCTATTGCTACAAAGAAAAACAATTTCCTACCCAAGAAGCATTGTTAATGACTTTTGAGCAGGAACTTTATGAAATTGTTCCTGAGTTAAAGCAAGCAAAAATGCTGCATCAGGAATTGGTGAATCAAAAGAACTTTTCTGGATATCCTCCAAATAGTTACGCCGAACGCCCAGAAACCAGCACCAATATTCCTAACTTGGTGTTTGCAGGCGATTGGGTAAAAATGCCATTTCCCTGCGGCTTGATGGAACGGGCGGTAAGCAGTGGCTTACTCGCAGCCAATGAAATTTTACATCGGGAGGGTTTGCAGAGGCGATCGCTGTTGTCAGTTAATCCAGAGGGGCTATTGCAAATTTAAAGCGGAACAAACAAAAAAGCCCAGGTGGCAAACCTGGGCTTGATTACTAGCTATCTGGCATGAATCAGGGATCGTACAAACTTGCAATGAACAATTAGGTTGTGCAAAAACCTAATTTAAGATTTCAAGAATTCAATTTGTGAATGGGTTTGAATGATTCCTACACGTTAGTGTATCAAAACCATAAATTGCACGATATTCAGTTCTTGCTGAAAATATCTTAAGTTTGCGAAAAGTTGCTCAAGGTCAGATTTTACACGTTGTCGTTGGTAGCTCAAGATTAGGGCGGCCCGGAAAGCCCACCCCACAAAAACTGTAAACAAATTATTTTATCCGAACCGTATTGACACTCCCACGGAAAGACGCGCCGATGGGATTCTTGCTTCATAGGGGACTGGAGTTTTACAACTTCCGGGTTGAAGTCTAATCTACTTCGTTTTTTATTGCGCTTTACCGCTATACATCTACAGTCGCACAATTTAGGTGTTGTGTTCCCAGATATTTGGACTGGGACTCGCACTCCCACGAGTTGTTTTTCATACCACCCTTAAAACAGTGAACAGCTACCTACGCAGTGACGCCTGCGGGCTGGTGTGGTTGTACTGACACCAACGCTTATGCCTACGGCACGTCTCTTGACGAACGGTGCACAGGAGTGTGGTGTTTCCCCCGGAGGATGAAACTGAAGCGTGCGGATACTTGATAACTGATAACTGGTAACTGTTAAAAGACGTAACACTCTGAAATTCTACATAATTTCAGGGTGTTGCTGGTGGGCTTTCAAACTTCCCGCATTCTTTTGTAAGCAGCTAGAGCTGATCTCTATATGCTTTTGGTGTCATTGACGTGAACTTGCGAAACAATGCGATGAAGTGGCTTGGGCTGCGAAAGCCAACATATTCACAAATCTCGGCAATTGACAATTTTTTCTCTGCCAACAGCATCTTTGCTCGCTCGATTCTGGAATTGATCAGATATTGATGAGGAGTAAAACCCGTTGACTGCTTAAACAAGCGGGCAAAGTGATAAGGACTCATTTCCACCACGCTTGCAAGTTCAGCAACTGTTAACTCGTTCTCCAGATTTTCATTAATGTACTCCAGGGTTCTACACAACTTGTACTTGGGTAGACCACCAGCAAAATCTTGAACGCGTTGCTTAGAGGTAGAATGTTGCTGTAGCAAATAACTCGCCAGCGCCGTTGCTAGTGATTCTCCATAAATACGCCCAGACAAGCATCCAGACTCAAGTTCTGTCTTAAGTGCCAAACCAATATGCTGGATTTGCGGACTAACGACTCCCAAGTTGGGTGCAATCTCAATATGATCTGGATAGTCCAACTCTTGTGCAACTTGAGTGATAATCCCAGGTTGAAGGCGTAGCACAAGAAAGTCACTATCCTCCAAACATGCCCCCTTGCAATTTAAGCCAGGAGGAAGAATTGTTATTTCACCGTGTGTAAAGCGCTTGCTAAGAAGACGCCCATCCCACACCACCTCTGTCCGAGCTGGGCCCTTGAAGTGTATGTTAATGACATAATCTGGTAACAATTGTGGAGGCAACTCGTGTGCCGGCATATGCCAGTACTCGACAAGAATGTTGTTCCACCCAGCTTTCTCACTGGAAAGAATCGGTGTAACTCTATTGGGAGCAGCCTCACCGTTAGAACCCTGAATGTCTATAACTGTGTCTTGTGGCATTGATGTCGCAATTGATACCCGTTTAAACCTGATAACTGCACAGATGGTCAATGATATACTCATGACCAAATAGCCTGACACCCCTCACTTATGCCGCCTAGTCATAATCATATTAACATTTTATAATATAATGCCATTTACACAGTCATTAACTCAAAAAATTTGTAGGGTGTATCAGCACTGTTTGTAACTGACGCTACAGGATAGATTATTTTCTCCAGAAAGTCATCTTACTCAAAGTTCACGCATAAACACGCCCTAATTCCTTCCTAGAGAAGTGGCACAGCTTTGGAAGTAGCAAGTTAAGTTGAATTAGAAATTATCAAAAGGGAAAAAAGATGAATAAGACGTTGGTTACAACTCTAATGTTTGCATTTTTACTGTTGTTTATCATCTCTCCCTTTGCTACTCTTGCAAGCCTGATGCTCCTGTTGTTAGGTGCAGCTTTTTTATTTCTACTAGGGAATATCTTCCAGGCAATAATCGGTAGCAGTGACGACTCTAATTCCTCAGCTTAAGTGCAATGTCCTGGACGATCCAAGGCTAGTCAGACGGACGAGATATCAAATTTGGACTGATCACGCGGTGCCTTGGGCTCCCATTGATGCAGATCTGCCGAGCTTTCCAAGAAACCGTACTGTCGCTGAGACGAACAATGCCCAACCAGCAGATCCAGGCGACAAAGCAATAGCCGCAAACTCGCGGTAATTGTTTGCGCCTAATTTCAACGTTATGCCGCAAGTCCTGGCTGGTGAGAGTGTTTCAAGAGTGTCGGTTGCCAGAAGTGCTTCGCGACAACAAGCTTTCGCTCTATTACAGAAGCCCGTTCCGACATCCCCTAGCGTATGGTTTTAACCCTTTGGGTATCTCCTCCCGAGCGCCTTGGCGCTTACGGCAATATCCTGCACTGGCTTCTCCGTCTTCGATTTGCCTCACCAAAAACTTTGGTTTTCGCCTTCCTTGGTGCTTAAAGGTTTTATGTTCTAATTACTTTTTATCTAGTGGGGGTTCGGGGGCTATAAGACCCGCGCTATAATCTTCGATTTAGC
>NZ_CAWMYC010000161.1:0-39287 GCF_963872035.1 Scytonema sp. HK-05 | reverse complement strand
ACGAGGGTTTGGAGGCTTCGCCTCCTCACTGTTGCAACTCGAGGCTTGATCTCAGTTTAGTTATCCTTGAAATATTTACTGTTTTTGCACGTCAAAATTTACCAAATTCTTGACTTTAGCTATAGGTGGATTTTTCTGTTGAGCCAAGTTGTGTTCAAGAAATTCGCCTCGCAAGCCATAGCTGACTAACCCCATGTACTCGTAAAACAAAAGCATTGCTTTTCTAGTTGAAGTTAATTCAGTTGGTATGGGGCTTGTGTGCGGAATCACTTCAAACCCCATACCTTGAAAAGTGAGTAGCGATCGCAGCATATGTGGAGGATCTGTCACTAGCAGAATTTGCTTGACTCCTCGTGGTTGTAGCACTGATGAGGTGAACAGTGCGTTTTCCTTAGTGGTTTGAGAACAGTGTTCTTCGCCCAATGCAGCATCAGGAATGCCTTTTGCTTCTAGTTGTTCGACGATTTGGGAACCATCTCCTGCACCACTAGCAAAAATTAATGGTGCACGACGATCTCTCCAAAGTTCAGCCGCTACTTGAACTCTTGAATGTCTAAATGGTTCCCCCCGCCCCAGTACAACAATTGCGTCTACAGTTGTACCAGGATCGGGGGGAATAAAAGCAACTAATCCTTTTTTGGCTACAGCTATGGTTAGTGGAAAAGTGGCACTAAAGTAAATTACGAGTAACACAGTTCCTAAACCACTCCAAAAACGCTTCCAACGTAGGCGTGGAATCATCCAAGGTAAAAAAACTAAAATTAACAGTGGCAATACAACAAATATTGGTGTCATTAGCCAGTGAGAAAGCGTTGACTTCAAAACAAGCCACTGGCTAACCGGGCGATCGCACAAAGCTTGGTTGAGCATTTGAAGTTAACCCTATATACTCTATGTGCATTCTTTGTCATCTTAACTAAACTTCATCTAATTGACTGTTAGGGACGAGCGCTTCTACTCCAATCAAAAAAACCCCTGTGCGGCGACTAGGGGCTTCTACCTTTTTCCCAGTAAGGTAAATTTGAATCTTTGATAGGAATTCATACAGTTTAGTAGCGATCGCCTGTGGCAGGCACTGAGTCCCAAAAGGACACGCTACGCGTATGCCTGCGCGCCCCTTTGCGCAATCGCGGTACGGTGGGGCAAAGCCCCGGAGCGTTTTTCTCGGCTTTGTTTGGCAGCATTGCCCTCTGGGGCGCGCACAAAAGCGCTTTTCTGGGCTTGCGGCACTGTTGTTTGCCCAATCGCACTTTATTAACTTCTTACAGTTGTGTTGCAAAAAACGGTCATAATCTGATAAATATACTTCGTATCTACTGATATATTGTTACAACATAACAGAAATCTCCAGGGTGCAATACCGTAAGTGCAAATACATACCTTGAGAGAATTAAATGAATCCTGACAAATTGAATAATCAAAAGCTTATAATATGTAACCATTGTGGCTATGATACAAATCCTTCCACAGCTAAACGCTGTGTGAAGTGCGGTAAACCCCTGAATGTAACTGTGCTAAACAGCAACAAGGTCGCCAAAGCTGAACCGAAAACTTTGGCAGATTGGCTGTTAACACCTTGGATGATTCGGCTTCTCTCTGGTTTGGTGTTTCTGTTTGTGAGTTGGTTAATCTACTGTGCGTTCGTAACTGTTAACAGTGTGAGCAAGCCCGATGATGTCGGAGTTTACAATTCCAGTGGCAGCAATCAGAACACCGCTCCTGATGTCAAACTCTACAATTCGATGAAAGAGGTGCCGAACGTACCGGAAGGTACATTTAACTACGGCGGTGGGAACTCCTTTGCAGCTTTGACTGCTGCTGGTTTACACGACGCAATCACCACAGTTCACCCCAATTTTCGCCTCCGCTATACCGAACCGAAAGACGGTAAACCTGGTGGCAGAAAGGGTATAGCTATGGTGCTTGATGGTCAACTCAGTTTTACTCTGAGTGGAGCACCTCTCAAGGAGGCTGATTATAGCAAGGCCAAAGAACGGGGCTTTGGGCTAAAGCAAGTGCCAGTGGCTTTAGATGCGCTTGTCTTCTATACCCATCCAGATATCTCCATTCCTGGACTTTCAGTTGATCAACTTCAAGACATATATAAAGGTAAACTAACCAACTGGAAGCAGGTGGGAGGACCGGATCTGCCGATCATACCTTTCGCCAGGGACCCTAAGGCTTCCACTTCATTGAATGAGCTTCTCGGACCAGAAGCTGATCAAATCAGTTCCAAGGTGCAATTCATCCGTGATTTCACTGGTGCTATTCGTAAGGTAGCCTCAACCCCTGGGGGGATTTCCTTTGGAGGAAATGCACCAATTGTCGGTCAAAGAACAATCCGCCCCCTTGCTATTGCTAAACCTAACTCCCAAGAATATGTGCAACCCTTTATAGAAGATGGCAAGAGGATTAATACTGCCGCAATAAGGGATAGCTCTTACCCGATGAGTCGGCGTATGTTTATTGTGTTTCGCTCCGACGGCACAATCGATGAACTGGCTGGGAACGCCTATGCCAATATGTTACTGTCCAAAGAAGGTCAGCAGATTGTCGAAAAGGCAGGGCTTGTTCCTATGCGCTGAGAACATAAACTGTTCTTCACTTAACGCGAGTTCAACGAAAAGAGTCTACCAACGGAATAATCAGGGATACAGCTTTGAGCGCAGCACTATAAAATCATATGAAATCCGATTAATTACTGATCGTATGTCATTCTGTAGACGCTTTGGGGCTTCCCGCAGCGTGCGAAGCAAAGAATCTCCAAACGGTGCAACGCATAGAGATGCTTGGTTTCGCTGAGTCCTAAGGGGACACGCTACGCGTATGCCTGCGCGCCCGCTTTGCGCTTACGCTGCATTCAGCATGACAGTAATTGTTTATCAGGATTTCATATCAGTCTTTCAAAGCTCTGTCGAACTTACGTTAAATATGCAACGCCCAAAATAAGAAAACCGAATTTAGGTGTGAGTCAGACAAAAACCATGACAAAATTATCTTGGAAATTTCTGTGTCGGAAATTTCTCAAGCTTGTTCCAGTAGTTTTCGCCGCGACATTTTTCGCTGCTAACAGCGCCAAAGCCAGTGAAGCCAACCAACAAGTAACTTCTGTTGACCAACTGTCCCAAGAATCCCAAAGCCTCGGTCAAGTCACATCCGTTTCTCAATTTTCTGACGTGCAGCCTACAGACTGGGCATTCCAAGCATTACAATCCCTTGTTGAGCGCTATGGTTGTATTGCTGGTTATCCCAATGGCACGTATCGCGGTAACCGAGCTTTAACCCGTTATGAATTTGCAGCAGGTTTGAATGCTTGTTTAAATCGGGTGAACGAACTCGTTGCTACAGCTACCTCTGACTTAGTAAGAAAAGAAGACCTGGCTACTTTGCAGCGCTTGCAAGAAGAATTCTCTGCTGAACTGGCTACCCTGCGCGGTCGTGTAGATACCCTAGAAACCCGCACTACTGAACTAGAGGCAAATCAGTTTTCTACTACCACAAAACTCAATGGTGAAGCTATCTTTGCAGTAGCTGGTGTTTTTGGTGACGATGCAGCTGATAGAGACAACAATCCAAATAACAACCCAGACTTGCAAGATAACATTATATTTGCCAATCGCGTGCGTTTGAATTTTGATACAAGCTTTACTGGCAAAGACCGTCTAAGAGCCCGTTTGCAAGCCAGAAATATAACTGAGTTTCAGGGTAGTGTCACAGGTACTAGAATGACCCGTTTGGGATTTGATGGAGATGAAGACAACGACCTTGGGCTAGATGACCTGTACTATCAGTTTCCATTAAGCGATAAGCTGAGAGTCACCGTTTCTGCTGCTAATACTGAATTGAATCATCTTGTGGAAACGTTAAGTCCCTTTGAAAGCTCGGGTAGTGGTAGCATTTCCCGCTTTGGGCGATTTAACCCTATCTACCGAACCAGTGGCAGTACAGGGTTAGTTATCAATTATCAGTTTAGTAAACGCGCCAGTCTCGATTTAGCTTATATGGTTCGCGATCCTGAAGATCCTGCTGATAAAAATGGTCTTTTTGATGGTAGCTACGGCGCTTTCGCACAAGTCATATTTGAGCCAATCAAAAATTTAGATATAGGCTTGAGTTACGTTCACTCCTACAATGCGGGAGGTGGCAATAGTGGCGTCAACCTTACAGGTAGTACAGGTAGTGTTAATGCCATCAGACCTTTTGGTAATGTTGCAACTTCAGCAGATTCCTTTGGCTTACAAACCAGTTGGCGAATAAGTCCTCAATTTACTGTTTCTGGTTGGTTAGGCTACTCATTTGCCCAATCGGAAGTTAGTAATGATAACGCAGATATCTTGAACTATGCTGTAACTTTAGCTTTTCCAGACTTGGGAGGAAAAGGTAATTTAGCTGGGATTGTCATCGGTATGCCGCCAAAAGTCACATCAAGTAGCCTGATAGCTGATAAAGACACCTCTTTGCATATAGAAGGTTTTTATCGATTACAAGTCACAGATAATATCGCTATTACCCCTGGCTTATTTGTCATTACCAATCCGGAACACAACGACAACAATGACAGCATCTTTGTAGGAACTATCCGAACCACTTTCAAGTTTTAAAGATATTCCGCGAAAATGGAGGAGTTACTGAATTTGTGGGCATCTACCTCTACCACGTCTCTACAGAACAAACCACTGCCTTATTGGCATTAAACATAGTACCTCGACTCATCTTGGATACTTTGTAATGGGCTTTCTAATTATTTAAAAATTTGAATTTAGGGATAAAGCCAAATTCTAGATGATGAGCATATTCTGAAATTCCATCAAACCATAATCTATTTAGCTTGCGAACTTCATTATCTGGAAAAGATGTTCTTCCATGTAGCACGCTAGTATTGTCAAGTATCACAATTTGATTGGCTTTCAGTTCAAATATAAATTGATTATTTGGATCATTAACATAGTTTTTGATAATTCTGAAAACCTTTTCCAGTTGAAGCGGAATTGCAATTGAGATAATTGAATCTGCTCTGAAAGTCATTGATATTCTGCCTTCTTTCTCAACAAATACCGTTCGTGTAGCTGTTTGATCACCTCTTGTGATGGTCAATGGATAAGTAAACAACCTGTGCAATTCTTGGAGATAGTTTTCCATTAGATATTCATAGACAGATTCACTGTAAACAATTTGAGATAATCCTCCATCTTTAGAGGGTATTTCACATTGCATGGCAACAATTTTAGGAGGTTCCATTTCATATGGACCATCTGTATGCATTAGGTGAGCTTGATTAGTCGTAGCTAGATAAGTAGTAGCAAGGGGGGAGTTGCCTAAATTTTCAACCAAAACAATACCATTTTCGTCAGAGCGTTTATGTCTCTTTACTGAGCCAAAAAATTTTTTTAAAGCTAATAAATTATCTTGAGGATTTGGCAAAGGTTCACATTCTAGGATGACCAATTTAAATTTGTTGAATAGCTCAAATAAACTTTTTTTGTCTGATTGCGAAATGTCTGCAAGTTTAGTAATTTTTAGGGTTACCTGGCTAAGATCAATTTTGGAAGCTTCAGTAATTTTTTTATCATCTAAATTTGCTCCAAAGTCATCTTGTTTAACCGCTAGGATATTACCTGTTAGCATTGTACAAACTCCTTCTTCCGATTAACGTTGATTTATGAGATTACAGAACGTCATTGCTTTCACAATCGGACACATCTGAGTTGTAGATGTTCAAATCGGAATGCACTCTAAAGATTCAGACCTAAGATCTATAATTAATTAGTGCAGACTTTCAACAATCATGAACGTTCCCGTAGCACCCAGAGCCCAAGCAATTAACTTGCGCAGCTTTGAGGCGTCTATTTTGGTAACAGAGCGTGCCCCAAAATAAGAACCCAGCACAGTAGCTGGCACAAGTGATGCAAGCAGTGGTAAATGAACTCCCAAAGTCAAAATACTGCCTGCTGCGCCAATACTGGCAGTAATTAAGTTAATAGCTAAGTTTGTTCCTACTGCATCCTTTGGCTCGATACCTAAAACTCGAATCATTGCAGGTAATCTTATACTACCAAGCGCCAAACCTACAGTACCCGCTAATAACCCCAGAGCAGTTCCAATCACTATCTCAAGCAATAAGTTTTGGCGAGATGAATGCTTATTTTCGCCTTTAGTAGCTTTTTTGGCATTGGCTATCTGAAAGCTTGAGTAAACAAGTACAATTCCTATAACGCTTTTGATCCAATATGCTTCTACACGAGCAAAAGCAAGCGTACTTATAAGTGCACCTATTCCTGAGGGTATACCAATCGCGCAGAGCAACCGAAAATTGACACGACCTTCCCTAATGTGGCAATAAGTTCCAGCCAATGACCCCATAGCAGAAGTAGCTAAGTTTGTACCTGTTGCAATACCGATTGCATTAGTCGTTGATTGTAAGGCATAAACAAGAAAAGGAAGTCGAATATTACCTAGAACAAAACCCACCGAAGCACCAAAATAGCTTAGAAGAAAGGAAATGACTGCAAGAATGAAGATAATGAAATAATTATTGGCATCAAACATAGTGCACCCGATTCATCTTGGAAGAGTCTATCTTAAAATTTGTATTTCAAGACCCAAAAGCCTTTATTATTGCTTCCCTGTAGCATAATTTACACAAAAATTATTGCTGGTTTTCTTGGATACTTTTTAATGGGTTTCCTAAGGATTTCACGATTTTCATTTAGGGATAAATCCAAACTGGAGATGACGACAATATTCTGAAATTCCATCAAAGCATAATTTGTTTAACTTACGAAATTCATGCTCTGGAAAAGATGTTCTTCCATGTAGTACACTAGTATTGTCAATTAATAGAATTTGATGCGCTTTGAGTTGATAGGTAAAATGATTTTTTGGCTCGTTAACATAGTTTTTGATAATGTTGTAAACTTTTTCCATTTGAGGCGGAATTGTCATTGAGACAACTGAATCTGATCTAAAAGTCATTGATATTCTGCCTTCTTGTTCAACAAAGATCGGTCGTGTAGCTGTTTCCTCAGTTCTTGCTATCGTCAATGCATGAGTAAACAAATTATGTAATTCTTGGGGATGATTTCTCCTTAAGTATTCATAAACTGATTTAGCGTACACAATTTGAGAGAAACCCCCATTTTTAGAAGGTACTTCGCATTGCATAGCAACAATTTTAGGAGGTTCCATTTCATATGATCCGTCTGTATGCATTAAATGCATTTTATTAGTGGTAGCTACATAAGTCTTAGCAAGGGGAGAATTGCGTAAATTTTCAATCGAAGTAATACCATTTGGGGCGGCAAGTTTATGTCTCTTTACTGAACCAAAAAATTTCTTTAAAGCTAATAAGTTTTCTTCAGGGTGCGGCAAAGGTTCACATTCTAGTATGACAAATTCAAATTTGTTAAATATCTCAAATAGCCTCTGTAGCTCTGTCTCAGAAATTTCTGCAACTTTACTAATTTTTAGTGTTACCTGACTAATATCGATTTGGGAAGCTTCAAGAATTTCTTTCTCATCCAAATTTGCTCCAAACTCATCTCTTTTAACTCTTTGGAGATTATCTGTTAGCATCGTACAAACTCCTTCTTCTGATTAAGGTTGATTCATCAGATTACAGAACGCGATCGCGCAGCTTGTCCTGAAGAGGACTCAGCCAATCGCTTTCCCACTCGGACACGTCTTAGTTGTACATATTAAAATTGGAATACATCGCAACGATTTAGCTTTAGGATTGAGAAATCGGAAACTGACCAGATTGAGAATCATCAGATCTATGATTTATTAACAAACTCTTGGAAAAAGTTTCCAAGAAGGAAGCTGTCGTTGATTTCTGCGCTGGAGATTGTCAGATTTTTTTAATTTTTAATAATTTATAAACGCAGACAAGAACCAATCCCTTGATAGAGTGAATAGTTATTTCACCGTTCTCTTATGTAGTCTCGTCAACTGCGATGCGTCCTTTTGCAGATTTGGGAAGTCATCCCCTGATTGGGATGAAAATGGCAGTAGAAAGAAACCGAATACTGATAGTTTCCTACGGTTTAATTAAGGATAGCCGAGAATAAAAAACCGATGTTCTAGATTGGTGCTTATCTGTACACCAAATTGGGCAATTAGGGCTGCGGTAACATAGCAGCATTGTATTTGTTGTCTGTTCCCATTAATAATCATAAGCATGCACCCTTACGTGTAACAACAGTCGTCGGCATCGTTACATCATCCTACTGTCTTGCATCTCCCAAACAATGTGAGAAAGCGTTTCTTCACTCAACACCATAGCCCGATGGGACTAAAGGGTGGATTTCAAATTCCTCACACACACTCTTGGGGATAGATGCAAAAAACACAATAGATCAATTTTATTTGATCGAAGAATATAACAATTTAGCAATTAATGCAACAGATTAATCAATATTATTTCTATTAGGTATAGCCAACTACAAATAAGAACACCCAAAACTGCAAATAGCGCCCTAGATAGTGGTAATTTTAATATTTACCATAAGTCTGATCCCTACTTGTTCCCCAATGCAGATCACGCCTCAGTGTGAGTCAAAATCTACTGTCTTGACTCGACAAAGTTTGATGAGTCAGCAAGTAAAAATCCAGTTAGAGTCGTTGATAGAAGTGCTTGCATCATAATTCTCCAGCGATGCTTTTCTATCAGCTTTATTTGCATTGCTACTCTCTCTAACATGATTCAGACTTGAGTAATTGTTACTATAAAATTTGTTAATCAGGCTCTTCTGCCTATTTATCAGTTTCGCCGTAAGTCCCACGCTATAAAGGTACTCCTTTTAGCGCTGGGATTGCTCTGGCGGGGGATGATGAAAGCATCCTCGATTGAAAATAACCGTCTTGTTATTCAAAGAGTGGGATGGTTGAAGAATCTCCAATCTTAACAAGCGTGGACAAAAGGTTATAATAATATTGCCCGTAGCAATTAAGTTGCTCTCGTGAGGCGACATTGGTGACGACCATCCACTCGACACAAACGAACTGCTAACAACAGGTGAACAGTGCGTTCGCGTAGCGTGCCCGAAGGGCATACGTTGGGAAACGTAATAAAAATAGAATTCAATAGTAATTCGCTACATAAAAGACTCCGTGGGGCATCAGGAGTCTCTAAACTGCCTGTGGAGGCTTCGCCGTGAGCGCTCAGCCGAACGGTATCGAAACGTGGATGTTGCTGTATGGCTTGTCCTTAGGGCATCTGGAGTAACGACCAATGAAGCAGGAAATTTCTAGTTCCTAAAAGGAACCGCTTCGCTTCAAAGCGATTTGGAGAAGCCCACACGCTCATTCGGTACTCTGAATCAGTGTTGGGATAATGTCACACATTGCTGTCACTAATAAATATGTAGTGCTTTACCTTATCTCTCTTGTTAGGTACCTCCTGTTAAAGAATCGCATCGGCTTTTAGGCGTGGGAGTGTCGATAGGAGATACATGAATTTTCTACAAGCAACTCCATCCTCTTTATTTAATCACGAGTGGCGAACCTAGAAGCACCAGCGGCTGCAATGGAGACGAGCAATATTGCCATGATGGCGCGAAGGTTCAAAGTTTCTCCCAGCACAATGAAGCCCATGAGGGCAGCAGCTACAGGTTCCAGACTCATCAACACACCGAACACTCTTACGGGTAAAAAGCGCAGTGCTTCAAGTTCTAGCGAATAAGGAACAGCTGATGAAAGCATCGCTACACCAAATCCCATCAACAGCACGTTGGGCTTGAGCAATGCTGAACCCCCTGCTAACACTCCGATTGGTAAAAGTACAATAGCTGCTACTGCCATTGCTAAGGCGAGTCCTCTTCCTCCAGGGAAAACTTGACCAACTTTGGCAGAGAAGAGGATATAAGCAGCCCAGAAACTTCCAGCAACAAGTGCCAGCGCCACGCCAACCAAATCTAACTTTAGCCCACCCACGGGAGCTAACAAGATGATACCAATCGCTGCCAGCAGTACCCACAGCACGTCAACAAGCCGACGGGAATTGACAATTGCCACGCCTAACGGTCCAATAAACTCAACAGTCACGGCAATACCAAGCGGAATGCGCTCAACAGCCATGTAGAACGATAAGTTCATCAAAGCCAACGATAGACCAAAAAGAATCAAAAGCCCGTAGTTTGAGCGAATATTCCCCACCAGATCTTTTCGCCACAGCATCAACAACACGAGTGCCGCAAATCCAACCCTCAGAGACACTACGCTCATTGGGCTCAAGGCTGCAAACAGGCTTTTGGCAAGTGCTGAACCTAATTGAGCACAGCCTATTGACAAAAGGACAAGAGTAGTTGGTGGTAATCGGGGAGCTGAACTGATTCTATTCATTTGGAGAAAGAATTTGCTGTTGACTATTGTGCTGGGAATGCTAGTTTTTTTCTGCTGGCAGTGGTTTCTCGAATTCCGATAACTTACTGTTATGGGCATGGTTGCCAATACCGACATACTCTATGGTGTCATTTCGGATCTTAGGTGGACTGCCAAGTTCAGTAAATCGAAAAGTTTTTCTCCAACAGAGCGATCGCTATGATCCCCCAAATCAGAACCGCTCATTGTACTAAATCCCCGCACCATCCAAAAACTCTTCAATCACCAAATCACTGTTGCACTTACCATTGTCCGTTTGTACATCGCCAACTTCCATTGCGTATAAAGATGAGTGCATCCCTAACTCTTCAACTTGTTTGTCTGATAACTGCGCCTCTAACTCTTGGATCTGTTTCTCTAAAGTTTTAACGCGTTCAAATAAGGCGCGAATCACTTCTGCTTCCACATCTCGCAGTTTATTGTGAGCAAGAAGAAAATCAGTGCTTTCCTCATCCTGACGGGTAACACGCCCTGGAACCCCGACTACAGTAGTGTTGCTAGGCACATCTCGCAGTAGTACTGAACCTGCTCCGATGCGGACATGATCTCCAACATGAATGTTGCCCAATACCTTAGCGCCTGCACCCACAACGACATGATTGCCTAAAGTGGGATGGCGCTTTCCTGTCTGTTTTCCAGTACCACCTAGGGTAACTCCTTGGTAAATCAGGCTGTAGTCGCCTACCACTGCTGTCTCGCCGATCACTACTCCCATACCGTGATCAATGAAAACTCCCTTGCCAATGTTTGCTCCGGGGTGAATTTCAATCCCAGTGAAAAACCGACTGATATGGGAAATAAAACGAGGTATGAAGGGAATCCCTATTTTATAAAGCCAGTGTGCTACTCGATGGAAGAGTATCGCTTGAAGACCTGGGTAGCAAAACAACACTTCCAGCCAATTACGGGCTGCTGGATCACGCTCATAAATTGTTTGCAAATCAGTTACTAGCATACTTTGTTCCAATTTGGAGAGGCTCATAAGCAATTCAAAAGGTACGGCACTCAAATAGCCAGTTCGCAGAATCATCCTGGTAGGACGCTGTCTGTGATAATGTGTATCAGTACTACACTCCACAACGCTCATTGCACAATCGGTGGGCACCTCCACAGGTGCTGGCTCCCCTAGACTTAGTCTCAATAAATAAGCCGGGAGTGTAAGTTGTGCGATAAATGAACTCATTTATGGAAATTGTGTTAGATAATCTACGGTAAGTCGATAAAATTATGAACTTTTCTAGGCAGTTTGTGGGATGTTATCACATCCAACACTTCCATAAGAACTAATTTCTCATAAAATAACGATAAGTCTATCGACTAACAGTAGTATATTGAGTACGGACTTGAATAGCCAAAACTACACTCTTTTGGATCTGTCTTCCAAAGTAGAATACGCACTGCTGGCACTTCTAGAACTAGCTAGCAATAAGGGAAAGAGAGCCCCTCTAACTATGAGTGAAATCACTGCTAAGCAACCGATACCGGAGCGATATCTGGAACAAATTCTTACCAGTTTGCGGCGAGCAGGTGTTGTACAGAGTCATCGTGGCTCAAGAGGAGGCTTTGTTTTAGTTCGTGAACCTTGGCAAATTACTTTGCTGGAAATTGTCACTTTAGTGGAAGGTGAACGCAAAGAGAGAGAATCCTCACATCCTCCTACTTTGGAAAGGAATTTGGTTCATGAAATTTGGGAGCAAGCCAACATCGCCTCTGTTGAGGTTTTGCGCAGCTATACACTCCAAGACTTGTGTCAGCAAAGAGAGGCTCGCTTGCAGCAGGGTCCAATGTATTACATTTAGGGCGTTGCTGAATCCATGTATGAAAAAGATGTCGTGTGATTCCAAACTCTTGTAGAGACGTACCATGGTGAGCCAGCGCTCTTTGGAGGGTTTCCCGACCTAGGCGACTGGCGTCACGTCTCTACACTTGGATTCATACTTCAAATCAGCAACGCCACATTTAGACACATTCGGAGTCACTATAATATGCGGATAGCAAAAGATTTTACCGAAAGAATGGGTTTAAACTGAAGTTCCCCCGTGCAGATGTACTAAAGTAGGCTGCAAAGCTTATTGAGCAATAAATACAAGCTTTACTACTCAAAGTTCTGTACCCATGTAATTAAAGATTTTCTTAATGATTAGGAGGTAAAAAAGCTGGGATAATTGTAGTCATGTATATAGAACGTGTTCCTAATAGAAACTCTCCTCCTGCCGTACTACTACGCGAGTCTTACCGCGAAGGCGATCGCGTGCGTAAACGTACCCTTGCAAATCTCTCAAAATTGCCAGACGAAGCTGTTGAAGGGTTAAAGGTTTTGTTGAAAGGAGGAACAGCGATCGCGAAGTTACCCGAGGCATTCAAGGTAATTCGTAGCCGTCCTCATGGTCATGTTGCAGCAGTTTATGGAACTGTAAAAAGCTTAGGATTACCAAATCTGCTGTGTGAAGAAAACAGTCGAGAACGAAGACTCGTTTTGGCGATGGTAGTTGCGCGAATTATCGACCCACGTTCTAAGTTAGCAACAGCACGGGGATTACATGATGAAACCAGTTTTTCAAGTCTGGGCGAAATGCTAGGACTCGATTATGCGGATTCTGACGAATTATATGCAGCAATGGATTGGTTGTTATCAAAGCAGGAAACAATAGAAAATAGCTTTGCAGCTAAGCATTTACATGAAGGAACTTTAGTTCTGTATGATGTATCTTCAAGTTATTTTGAGGGGAAAACTTGCCCGTTAGCTCAATACGGTTATAATCGTGACAGAAAGAAAGGAAAGTTACAAATAGTTTTTGGATTACTTTGTAACCGAGAAGGGTGTCCAATTGCTGTAGAAGTCTTTGAGGGAAATACAGCAGATCCAAAAACTTTTACAAACCAAATAGAGAAAGTACGTTCTCGATTTGGGATAAAACAGGTTATTTGGGTTGGGGACAGAGGAATGATAACCCAAGCTCGGATAAAGGAAGATTTAAAAAATAAACAAGGCATTGATTGGATTAGTGCATTGCGTTCAACTCAAATCCGCTCTCTGGTGGAGCAGGAGGCAATACAGCTATCTCTTTTTGATGAACAGAACTTGGCTGAAATTTCTTCACCGGACTTTCCAGGTGAGAGATTAATTGCTTGTCGTAACCCCCTACTTGCAGCAGATAGAGATAGAACAAGACTTGAGTTATTGCAAGCGACAGAAAAAGAACTAGACAAAATAGTTGCTGCGACAACTAGACAGAAACGTCCATTGGTTGGTGCGGTCCTTATTGGTTTGAAAGTGGGAAAAGTTCTCAACCGTTATAACGTCGGGAAACATTTTAAAGTTAATATTACAGATAACAATTTTTCTTATGAGCGCAACCTAGAGACTATTGAACGGGAAGCTGCTTTAGATGGATTATATGTGATTCGGACTTCGGTTCAGCAAGAAATATTATCTGCATCCGAAACAGTTAAGGCTTATAAAGGTCTAAGTAACGTTGAGCAGGCTTTTCGTAGTTTTAAATCTGTAGATTTAAAGGTTCGTCCAATTTATCATCGTACAGTTGAACGAGTCAAAGCCCATATTTTTTTGTGTATGTTGGCTTACTATGTTGAGTGGCATATGCGTCAACTTCTAAAACAAGTTCTTTTTGACGAAGATGATTGGCAGGGCGCAGAAAATAAAAAAGAATCTGTTGTTACCAGTGCTTTAAAGAGTGATAAAGCTTTAGCTAAGTCTCAAAAGAAACGTAATGAGGATGGTTTACCTGTCCATAGTTTCCAAACCTTGTTAGCTGACTTAGCTACTGTTGTCAAAAATAAAATTCAATCGACTGTTGCCGGGACAAATTTTACTTTTGACAAGATTACTGAACCCACTAGAGTGCAACAAAGGGCAATAGATTTACTAGGTATTAGCCTGATTTGTACCCAGTAAACCCTGAGTCCAAATCGCCGTAAGCCTTTCTATGCATACATTACGCTTTTTTGTCAAAGGGGAACTTCAGTTTAAAGCCCCGTCCTTCGTTTGACGGCTTTATTGACGAATCGTGTCAAGTATGCCATAATGAGAAATGGCAATGCGGTAATACGCCTAGATAGCCAACGTTGGTTGCTCGCCATCCACAATGCTCAGCTGAGTGCGACATAGTGTGGGAATGAGAAAAATCTAAAGAATTGAATAAATCCTTTCAAACGCGGTCGGACAGTCCTTGCGAAAAGTAGACGTATCCGCTCCGGGGGTATTTAAATGCTTGCATTCAGATATCTAGAGAGGACGGATGAAGCAAGAATCTCCATGCCTTTAGCCTGGAGAGTGTCAAACAGTTAGGCAGACGAACTCTATTTGGCTGGAACGAGATTCCCTAACACTAGGAGGTGATTGCGTGGAGGCGATCGCCCGAATGCGGGTACTTAGTGCCATCGCTCACAAAGCAGCCACTTTGATCAAAGATTTCATTCGATTAAAGCGCAGGCAAGTGCAGAGTGTAGGAGAAAAAGCGGTGCGGGAGGGAAACCTTCCGCAAACGACTGGCGCTTTTGGGGCGGGCGGAAAATGCTACTATTTTTCTCACTCCACCCTACAGTTTATGCCGAGCTTCATCACTCAACTATGACTGTGTTTAACGAGTCCAAAGGAACTGTAAAAACGTAATAGACAACCCCAATTCCCAGAAGTATGACAGCGAGGCTGGAGAGGATGACCCATCGATCTGCTGGTTCGTAGGTATCCTCGTCGATATCGCGACGCACAGTCAGGTAATGCTGACCTGAAAGCAGTACTGTTAGCAGACCAACTAATGAAAAGGCTAAACCTAACTTCCAACCATTACCAGGTGCTTGAGGTGCCAGAGGAGGACGGAGGATACGCAACCGGACAATAAGAACACCAAACCCCATCATGGCAATTCCACTCCTCATCCATGCTAGATAAGTTCGTTCGTTTGCTAAATGCTCTCGCACTCTATCCGAACTCGGTTTCTTTGGCTTTTCTTTTTCTGAAGCTTCTCCATTAGCGTTCATAAATTTGAATGGTAGCTGCATTGACACAACCTTTTAATCTCTTCTATAAAACTGAGCAAAATGTCTTTTAGAAAAGTTAATGTTCCTCTTCTAAATTTTTTTAAAAGTATTCCAACCTTAATAATAAGAATTAAAATGAATATTTTAATTCCTTGAAAAAACAATAAACTTTATTTGTATTATACAGCAAAATTAATAAACTTTTAAGAGTTGATATTATGTTAATTTTAAATAAGGCTGTGAAATATAGCAGTCCTAAATCATTCATGAGAAATTTGGAAATAATTGGGCGATTAAAAATCGCTACTACGCAAACAAAGTCCACCTAAGTGGACTTCATATAATAACCTTTGCCTTGTGGGTTCCGTCTGTGTGCAAGATGAACTGCGATTACGAACATAGCTAATGCTGAATAAATTTTTACTTTTCTAATAGAGAATTGGTATTAGAATCATTTGTCATAATTGAATTTGAGATTTTTTTTGAGACGAAGTGGAATGTCATAATTGAATTTGAGATTTTTTTTGAGACGAAGTGGAAAGTCGAGGTCACAAAACCTGAGATTTCTTCGTCTTTCCAATCGTTTTTTCCTTTCTAAATCTCAGGTATTTTTCTGTGGGCTCATTGTGATTTCTGAATTCTAAGTTATTTGTGATTTCTGAATTCTAAGTTATTTTCAATTTTTTTCAACTTCAGATGCAACTTCAGGTGTTTTCCAAAGGTTCTTAGTTACAATCAATAAGCAAAAAAAGCTTATGACTAAAGTGAGTACAGCCAAAGCAGGATTTTCCAAAGTGTGAGAGTCTACTAAAATCAAAACTCCCAACCCAATCAGAACAAAGGGAACAAGTTGATTACCGTAGCGGGTTAAGATATCAACCATCATCGGTATGCGGGTTAACTGGTATGCTGTATAACACCAAACTGCCACAAGCGAGAAAAATACTCCCAGGATGACTGCCAAACTCTCCCAAGTACTGCTAGCAAATAACGGTGCGTAAATAGCGATGTTGTCACTTCCATTAGCAACTGTCACAGCAGCAACACTATAAGTTTGGGGAGACAAAAAGCTAGTCAACCAAGATCTATCAGACTCTTGTTTTTCTACTTGTACTTCAGGATTATCGTTATCCTCCTGGTTTAGCCAACGACTGATGCCAATCATAATCGGAGCAATGCCTAGCAATCCAATCCAAGGTTCGGGTAGGATGAGGCTGCCGAAGAAACTGGGTAGGCTAGCCATAACCAAAGCACTAAAACCAAGATATTGACCCGTAACAATGTGACGACTACGGAACATTGCATTCACCTGGGAGAAAAACAGGGAGAGAATGACAATGTCGTCGAGGTTGGTAGCAACGAAGGCAGACAGCCCTGTGGGAATTGCAGTGTATAAGCTCATTTCTGTTTGTCCTTTGTTCTTATCTTTTGCTTGCGTTGTCTAAGCTGACGTTAGATTTTGTCATCAAGCGATGAACGAATCACCACTGGAGAAGGAGTTGCTTGCTTTGCCGTGCTCACCCAACGAAGTTACACAGTTTTCACTTTATTGCTACCCATCAGTAGAAGCAAATATTGTTTTTTGTCAAAGTCATAGATTAAATTTATGAATGGTTCTATCTTTTGTAAAATAAATCACGCTTATAATTTGTCATTTACAGTTACAAAATCAGGTTGACCTTAAGTCTTAATTTCTGGCAGCAACGTTTGTGGTATGTTTGACTATGAAACTTTTTAATAGTTTTATTTCTAACTCAGTAAATAAACAGGGTCCTACTTATGAAGTCACCACTGATACTACTTTGCTCTATCTTTTTAACTACGCTTAGGTAGAGAAGTTGAAGCCAACTATGTCAGCAAAATTTGAATTTTAACAACGGAATTTCCCTACAATTACCGTACAATACTATACGATATGTTAGCCGATAGTGGCGAAAATAAAACACCCAAGAAGTCTTAAAGAGCCAAAATGACGCTTGAGCAGTTGCGGATTTTTTTAGCAGTTGCGGAAGTCATGCACTTTACGCGTGCCGCAGAAACGCTTTACATTACTCAGCCCGCTGTCAGTGCAGCCATTCAAAGCCTGGAAGCAGAATACGGGGTGAAACTATTCCATAGGATTGGTCGCCATATCGAAATTACTGATGCTGGAAAGTTGCTCCAAATGGAAGCGCAGAAAATTCTTGACCACGTTTCTTTGACCGAGCGGGGCTTGCGAGAATTGAACAATCTGCAACGGGGTGAGTTAAAGCTGGCATCAAGTCTAACTATCGGTAACTACTGGTTACCAGACAAAATTAGCCAGTTCAAGCGCCAATATCCCGGCATCCATATCGATTGTACGCTCGGTAATGCAGAAGAAATTTGCGAAGGGACAGCGACAGGGCTTTTTGATTTTGGTTTAGTGACAGGAGAAGTTAAAGCGTCACTGAGGAACTCTCTGGAGCAGGAAGTTGTGGGGAGCGATCGCCTACAAATTGTTGTCGGCACATCTCACCCTTGGTTTGCTCGCACCGAAATTTCCCCCCAGGAACTGCATGACACCACTTGGGTGATGCGAGAGTCAGGTTCGGGAGCGCAACAAATGTTTGAGCAAGCCTTGCAAAATTGGGGAATTGACCCAGCCCAATTGGATGTTGTTTTCGTCTTGAGCAGTAGCGAAATGGTAAAGGCAGTCGTGGAAAGCGGTGTTGGTGCTGCTGCAATTCCTGAATTGATGGTCAGAAAAGAACTACAGCTGTCTACACTTCACCCAATTCATATCGTAGATAGAAGTTCTGGTACAAAGCTAGAAATTGTTCAACCTGTTTGGAAGCTCAAACACCGACAGCGCTTTCAGACTCGAATTGCCAATGCTTTTGAACAAATTTTGACCCAATACGTTATGGTATAGGCGTCTACTCAGAAAAGTAAAAGAAACCAAAACACATTTTTTTGCATTTTTCAATCATTTTTTTTTATCATAACGAGCAAAAAAAGTATTTGCTTTTATGAATGCTCTTCTTTATACTAAAATAACCATGCCAAAATAAGGTTGTCCATATATTGCCTGCCTGATTGTGACCCAAATTCTATTGTTTGGGCTGATATTCAGCCTCATTGCAGGAAATAACTAAGTGGGTCTATTTTCTCTTGCATATGGAACTCTCTAATAAATTTGAGTATGCAGTTCTCTCTCTCGTAGCGCTAGCCGGTTGTTATGCTACTGGTGAATCTTTGCAGATCCGTGAAATAGCAGCGCGACAAAATATACCAAACCGCTACTTAGAAGAAATTCTTGCCACATTAAGGCGTGGAGGTTTGATTAAGAGCATACGCGGCATCAAAGGTGGATATGTTCTGGCACGAGATCCACGCAAGATGACTCTTCTAGATGCTTTCCGTTGCATAGAAGGATTAGACGCTGGTGTGCCTGATAAACATTCCACTTCCACAACAGTAGAAACTGAAGTCATTCAGGAGATGTGGCAAGATGCGCGTCAAGCAGCTTACTCTGTTCTCGAAAAGTATACACTCCACGACCTTTGTGAGCAACGGGAGAAACGACGACAGATGGAACTGATGTACTATATCTAACGAATTTATAATTCGTAATTTGTAATTTGTAATTAAGTCGTTAATTATGAATTACAAATTGTTGTCGTCTTTTACAAGAATACCCAAACATAGACAGCTAGCTAGGAGTTTGATTGGGTTCAAAGCGTCACTTTTTAAAACAATAAAAGTCCCTAATCCTATCAAAACAAAAGGCACAAGATAATTACCGTATTGAGTTAGAATATCAGCTATTCCTGTTTGATAAGTTAATTTGTATGCAGAATAGCACCAAACTCCTATAAGCAGAAAGAATACAGCTATAATCACCAAAAAACTTCCTAAATCGGTACTTGCAAATAACGGTATGTAAACGCTAATATTATCGCTACCGTTAGCAATAGTGATAGCTGCGACACTGTAGGTTTGGGGAGAAAGAAAACTAGCAAAAGCCCTGTCTTCTAATTGTTCTGTTTCTGCTGCGGCTTCCTCTGAAGAATCTTCTTGATTTATTAAACTGCTAATACCTATAGTAATAGGAATTAAACCTAGTAATCCAATCCAGTTTGGCGGCAAGACTAAACCACCAAATAAACCAGGGAGACTGGCAATGACAAGTGCTGTGAACCCTAGATATTGACCTGCAATAATCTGCCTACGAGTGAAGGTAGAATTTACCTGAGAAAAAAAGAGCAAAAGGATAACAATATCATCGATGTTAGTGGCGGTGAAGGCAACTATCCCTGTGCTAATTGCAGAAACTAACTCACTCATGTATATGTAACAATTCTATTTTATTTATGAAAATCAAAACGGTAAGATTCCCGACTTATTCAAGAAGTCGGGAATCTTGTTATTCACAAATAATTTAGGATTCCTATATATCATAATTTTAATTTTAATAATTTATGATTTGATAACATCATATTTTATGATTATTGAGCATGAATCAACTTTGGACAGCTTTGACTGAAAGTGTCATCGCCTTCGTTGCCACCAATATTGATGATATCCTTATCTTGTTACTATTTTTCTCACAAGTCGATGGCAATTTTCGACGACGACATATTGTCATTGGTCAGTACTTTGGTTTTGCAGCTATCATCATTGCCAGCTTACCAGGGTTCTTTGGTGGCTTGCTAGTCCCACGAGAATGGATTGGATTTCTGGGATTACTACCTATAGCAATTGGTTTCAAGCAACTGGTGCAAAAAGAAGAAACTACGGAAGTTCAGACAGTAACCACTGATTTCCAGCAGTCCTCATATAGTCACCCCATAGTGTCTTTTTTCTTGAGTCTTTTACATCCTCAAACTTATAAAGTCGCAGCGGTGACGCTTGCTAATGGTGGTGATAATATCAGTATTTACATACCCTTATTTGCTGGTAAGAGCTTTGCCAGTTTGGGAGTGACTTTAATTGTATTTTTTCTGATGGTAGCGGTTTGGTGTGCTATTGCTTATCTATTAGCTCGTCAACGTGCGATCGCTTCTATGTTAAGCCGCTATGGTAGAGCTGCCGTTCCTTTTGTGTTGATTTCCTTGGGTCTTTTGATCATGTATGAAAGAGGAACATTCAGCCTATTATTTCGCTCACACTGGGGAAACTAACTTGTAACTCACCATGAGCAAGAGTGTGTAAATGATAAACCGCAGTGGACGTTGAGGCGCAAGCTGGCAAAGTTTAGCACCAAGAAGTACCCCAGGTACAGAGCCTAACCATATTGGTAATACCAAACTCCAGTCAACTGTCCCAAGGGTGAGGTGTCCAAGGGCAGTAAAAAATAATAAAATTGCTGCTTGTGAGATATCTGTACCCACTAACTTACGAGCATCTAGCTGGAAAAAGGCAATCAGCACCAATGCAAACATTGAACCGGAGGAGACGCTCGTAAGACCAACTAAACAGCCTAAAACCGCTCCTATGCTCATTGCTAAAGCACGACCCAACTTCGTTTTTAAGTCAAACTTTGGCAGTTCTGGTAATTTCACATTCGGGAAAAATGTCAATAGCAGCAGTTGTGCGAGTGCTGACAAGGTGACAAACAGAATCATCATCCCAACCAATTGCAGCATCATGTGGTCTAGGTTATGCTCTCCTGTTCGTTTGATGAAGTGCAAAATTCCTACCCCAAACAGCGATCCAGGAACGCTGCCAAAGGCAAGCCATTTCACCACTTCCACGTCCACAGTTTGCTGTTCCCAGTGCTTGAAGCCGCCGACAAACTTCATCAACGTGGCAGCTACAACATCAGAACTCACAGCGATCGAAGGCGGAACTTGGAACAAAAAAATAAGCATTGGCGTGATCAGAGATGCTCCGCCAATGCCAGTTAGTCCTACAATAATACCAATGAAGAAGCTGAATAGGGGTAGTAATGAGTAATTCATACTGCTGCTCTAGTACCAGGGTTTGATGGTGTTTTATGTCTGAGGTGAAACTCAGCGTCGTAGATACAATCCCCTGTGGCTTATTAATTCCAAAAACTCAATCGGCTTACCGTACTTTAACTTAAAAAGTGGGCAAACGTCCATAGTAGTGGCACATATCAGTTCCGATTATTTTGCTACCAAAGATTAATCGTCGCCTTGAAGCTGTATAATCCCCAAAACTTGCTCCAAGATGTGACTTACAGCAGCAATTCAGTCGTCATCCGTCATCAGTCAGAAGTAAAAAGGGCTTGATGTCTTGCTTTTAGAGCTTAGGCTTGTACTTCAT
Source organism: Scytonema sp. HK-05 (assembly GCF_963872035.1). Classification (NCBI taxonomy): domain Bacteria; kingdom Bacillati; phylum Cyanobacteriota; class Cyanophyceae; order Nostocales; family Scytonemataceae; genus Scytonema; species Scytonema sp. HK-05. Next base: position 17,657 of record NZ_CAWMYC010000161.1, on the reverse strand, counting down.
GCACGAACAATATGCTGTATATCATTGCCAGAAGGCGACGAATTAAACCCCTCCTCACCTTTCCTTGCTCAGGGGAGATGCGGTGGCAGTGAAGTGCATAATATTAGTCGTACAAACTCTGTTAGGTTCTGTTGGAAATGTTTAATACTAATGTCAGCAAGCTTATCTTATCCTTCCTCAAGTTCTCTCAAAAACTGCTCGTTGCTCGTTGGCGTTCTCTAGTGTTGCTACTGATAGGGATTTATTTACCTTTGCAAATCTTTGGACTGCTAGCACTAGAGGTATGGAAGCATGAAGGTGGTTTTCCTTGGGATGTGCCGATTCTCATAGCAATTCACTCTACAGCACGGGCGCAACTGGATGTTATTGCCGTAACGCTGACTCAGTTTAGCTCAATTCGGGTTGTCTTTCCCGTTGTTAGTGTTATAGCACTAGTGTTGTTAATCCAAAGACGGTGGCGATCGCTCACCTATCTACTCACCACTGAGATAGGAAGCGGCATCATCAACCGCACAGCAAAGGAATTCATGCATCGAGTGCGTCCCCACCTGTGGGATTCACTAGCTCATGAGTTAGACTTCTCTTTTCCCAGTGGTCATTCCATGATGAGTATGACGTTGGTGGCAACTCTAGTCATTTTGACATGGGGTAGCGTTTGGTGCTGGGTAGTTCTGATTCTTGGAAGCTTATTCGTATTGGCTATTGCCTGGACACGACTTTATTTAGGGGTTCACTTTCCCAGTGATATTTTGGCAGGCTGGATGGTTTCGATAGCCTGGGCAATTGGCGTAAGTCTGATTATTAGACCTCATTTGACTAAGCTCAGCATCGTCAGTGAAACTCCTGCTGCGGAGGAAACAACATTACAAAGTTGAAAGCAAAAAGCCATACTCTTCAAAGACCACTTCAAGGTATCCACTCCAAAACCACGCCTAAGCGAGTGTCTTTATCCTGTTTCGCATTTTGCTGCTGAATATCTGTAGATATGCGGAGATTGCGAGTGATGGCGTAGCCTACCGATAACATTGTTAAACCAACTTCTTCTCCAGTACCCGGAGCCACCCAACTTTGTGTCAAAGAAATATCTGCTGCACCACCGCGAGACAACACTAACAACAGTTTTGCACCCAAATTCACCCCATCTGTTGAGTAGCTGTTTGTTTCCAGATGCCGATAGCCTACCACTGGTGCAATATTGATGTAGCTACCCAAAGGGCGTAAATAATAATGCACGTCTGCACCATAAGCCTCTCGTTGACCATTAAATGTTGTTTGATATTCACCACTTAGCGTTAAACCAGTACGACCAATAAATACATCCTCGACACCCACATTTACTCCAAATACTTGCTCAGAAGAAAAGTAAGAATAGCCTAGCCGTACCTTGGTGGGAAAGCTGGGATCATTCTTAATATCTTCCAACACATTAGGTACTTGACGCCGCCAACGCTGCAAAACCGGACTACCCTTAATGATTTCTGGACTTAAATTCAAATCCTGGGCGTCTTTTGAAGGCGTATCACATAAACCAGGAGCAGCCATCAAAACCAAACTCATACCCACTCCAAAGCATAAAGTTGATAACTGCCTTCTCATTCCTTTGTGTCCTGCGCGGTTTGTAAAAAAAAAGTGGCTCTGCATTGTGCAGAACCACTTAAGTTTTAGCAAAACCTTTGTAATCTAGCGAGCAGCGCCTTGGGTAGCAGCAGCATCAAGTGGTTTGATGAAGTACAACCGCAACAGCTGCCAAGCATTAGAGATGTAGTAGGGGAGTTTTTGGAAGAATTGCAGGAATTTGGGAGTTTTTGAGCTAGCTATTGCTGTTAGCTTCTCGTTATTCTTAACACAAACTTCCAACCGTTGATAAAACTCCGGATGCTGAACATCCAGTGTAATTGGGAACACTCGCCCTGCAGTTTCATTGGTCTTTTCAATCACGTAAACATCATATTCGCGTGCATCTAAACCAATTGACGCATAAAAGTCTTTGCGCTGGACGTCGTTGAGGTACATCGTCGCGAACACCGACAGCAGGAAGAACCGACTCCACAAGCGCGCCTTCCAATCATTTAACATTTGCGGCTGAGATTTCATGATGGCATCAAAGAAATCCCCGTGGCGGTTTTCATCCTGACACCAGTTTTCAAACCAGCGGAAAATCGGATAAATCCGGTCTTCTGGATGTGCCTCTAGGTGGCGATAAATTGTGATATAGCGCCAATAACCTATCTTTTCTGAAAGGTAAGTTGCGTAGAAGATGAATTTCGGCTTAAAGAACGTGTATTTGCGGCTCTTGGTCAAAAACCCTAAATCCAACGCCAGATTGAAGTCGGACAACGCTTTGTTCAAGAAGCCAGCATGACGCGCTTCATCCCGAGACATGAGAGTGAAGCATTCTGCCAAGACGGGGCTTTTGTCTTTCAAGCGGCGACCGAGTTCTTTGTACAGCAAAAAGCCGGAAAACTCTGCCGTACAGGAACGCTCTAGAAATTCCACGAACAATCGGCGAGTTTCCCCGTCAAGATGATCCCAGGATTGTTCAAACTCGGCATCCCGAACAAAGTGATGGCGGTTGTAGTCTGCACGAAACTCTTCCAGAATGGCTTGTAACTCGTCTTCGTTTGGCGAGATGTCCATCTTTGCCATCTCATCGAAGTCGGTCGTGTAGAATCGGGGTGTCAGTAGGGTTTCTTTGGCTGGGACTTTAATCCCGGACCGCATTTCTTCAAAGCCTGGTTTTTTTAGGGAATCTACCATGTCTTGATTGCCATGAATGTCTTATTATCTTGAGTGCCTGCGAGAGTCAACAGTAATACCCTCACAAGCCGCAACAGATGACAGTATTTTATTTGTTATAGTTCAGTCTACCAAGGTACAGGGTGAGTACAGGCGGAGAAAACGTTAAGAGTTGCAACAACAGTTCAATTTTTTGGGAAATCCGCAATCGAGGATGTGTAGCCTGTAGTAGAAGCCATGCTACTAACTTACAGCGCTTTTCAAGTAAATAAACCACGAGGGAGGGGCTGTTCTGTGCCCATTGGTGTCAGCTTAAGCCAAAACCCTGTCTTTAATCTCGTTTCCAGGTTCTACCTGGAAATGCGGTAGGGGCGGCTAGTAACGCAAGTAAGGTAGGCAGAGCCTCCCTGTAGGCATTCCCAGCCTGAGGCTGGGAACGAGGCAATCTCTAAAAGCTTGCTCTATACTGGTTTTCACCTTAAGTTGACACCAATGTTCTGTGCCGTGCCCCCACGAAAATCTGTGGTTCAATTAACTGAAAATAGCTGTAAATCACTCAGTCGGGTGAATCCACTGGGTGAGGTAGGGTAAGCACAAACCGCTCATACTGTAAAGATATAGCAGCATGATTATATATGTAATTAATGTAACTTTTAACTCAGTAAAATTTATCTAAGCTGGTTATCTTAGGAATAAGAGCGATCGCGGTGGTATAGGAATTGTGAAAACTTTGGCTGCTTATCCTGATCCGAAAAAAACAGAGTAGGAATGTACTTAGCAAAGAGTGAATTAGAGGGGATGGAAACGAGATGAATGCAGAAAACAACAAAAATAATATTAATAATAATAATAATAATAATAACAATAAAGACAATCAAGAACGTCTTCTTGTCTCCTACATTTTGAGTGCAGCCTGGTTTGTTGGTTTGGGCGGACTGCACCGTTTATACAATGGCAAAATAGGGACGGGTATATTGTGGCTGGTGACTTATGGTGTGTTTGGTGTAGGGCAGTTTGTAGACTTGTTTATTATCCCTAATATGGTTGATGAACACCAAATGAAACTCAGACTCAAAGCGGGTTTATCGCCTTTAGGTGTGCCTTTGAATCAACCTGCTGTTGCTACCCAAGTTTACCGCTCTCCACAGGAAAAACTGATGATGGAATTGCTGAAAGCTGCGGAAAAAAGAGGCGGTCAACTTACCGTCACTCAAGCAGTTATGGATACGGGGGCTACCTTTACTGAGGTGGAAGCTGTTTTCAAGGAGTTGCTGAAATCAGGATATGCGAGGATAGATAACGACCCCGTTACCGGAGCCGTAATCTACCACTTCCACGAACTGAACTAATTTCTCCCCAGCCACTTTTGCCCGTTCAAGCGCTGCACCAGTCCATAAACCAGTAAATCAAGCGTGACTTTGCGCTCATCGATTAAGAATGACTCAAGAGTGCTGGGCTTTTTGCCTTCGTAACAGGAAAAAGCCTTTTTCCCTTGAATATCTTCTTCGGTAAAATACAGGTTAAACTGGCGCAAACCATTCTGCCAACTACCCGCGATTTGCCAGCATTCGTCATTTGTGTTAAAACCAATGACGGAAATTTTCTGCTTGGCAAAATTCAGCTGTAAATCTTGCACCCCTTGAGATGCGATCGCCTTTTGTACAGCTGGCAAGTAATCTTGCTGGATAAAATCTGCAAATGGCTTATCTTCTAGCGCTGGTGCTTTCTCTTTTTTTGCGGCTGCTTTAGCGGCTCCTTTTTCCCCTGCTGCGGCTTTATCCCCTGCGGCTGCTTTAGCGGCTCCTGCTGGCTTCTCGCGCGTGGATGCAGTCGTTGTTTTTGCCGCATTGGGATTAGTTTCTGGGTTTGCGGCTTTGGGATCTGGCGCGTTTGCCGTAGGAATGTCTGTCGCTTCGGGTGAGTCTGTACTGGGAGCGTGTTCTTCAGCGACACTGGGAGCCTGCTGGTCTACAGTACTGGGAGCAACTTCCCCAGCTTCATTGTGATTTGTTTCTTCTGCCATTGCTCAGGTCTATCCTTTGTCTTGCTATGAGAGATCACCTGGAGGTCTTTGTCATCTTCATTTTGACACAGCCAGGTCTGTCTCCAAACAACGACCACTTTTTCCAGCGACTAAAGCCTACCTCGTTTGAGGACAAATTCATTCAAATTCCAATGTCATGGATTCAAAATAATTATTTTGAATTTTGAACTTTGAATGCGTGAATGCGTGAATGCGTGAATTGTCCTAGCCTCCAGCTACAGCAGGTACAATACTCACTTCATCACCATCTTTCAATGGTGTATCTGAACCGTCCAAAAACCGGATATCTTCACTATTTACGTACAAATTCAGAAACCGCCTTGGTTGTCCACTTTCATCGCACAACCGCGACTTAATACCAGGACAGCTTTGCTCTAGAGAGTCAAACAGTTCAGTGATCGTGCTGCCTTTACATTCTAGGGTGGCTTGGTTGTTGGTAAATTTTTGCAGAGCAGTGGGAACTAAAACTTTTACAGACATAGATTTGGAGAGTCGTAAGTTGGAAGTTAAGGGTTGTGTGTCATCAGTCATTTGTTCTTTCTAATGACTAATGACTAATGACTAATGACTAATGACTAAACCAGGACTTGCTGCCATTCTAGGCGATCCAGTGTCCGGGAACGCTCTAGCGCTCGTTCAAAGCTATCGAGTTTTGCCTCAATCGTCAGAGGTTCGCCAATGTAACCTTGTATGGCTTCTTGGGTTTTCAAGCCATTTCCGGTAATGTACACCACGGTGGTTTCATCTGGGTCAATCTTACCAGCTTCTGCCAACTTCTTCAGCACAGCGACAGTTGTACCACCTGCAGTTTCTGTGAAGATGCCTTCTGTTTCTGCCAGCAGCTTGATGGCTTCGATAATTTCGCTATCGGTGACTGACTCAATATGACCATTAGTTTTCTTGGCTACGTCTAAAGCATAAACAGCATCTGCTGGGTTACCGATCGCCAGCGACTTGGCAATTGTATTCGGTTTTACTGGTTTGATAAAGTCGCGTTCTTCTTTATAAGCTTGAGCGATCGGTGAACACCCTTCAGCTTGTGCGCCGCTGAACTTGACTTTCTTGCCTTCCACCAAACCAACTTCCACGAATTCTTGGAAGCCTTTGTAAATTTTTGTGTACAGCGAACCAGATGCCAAAGGTGCAACAATGTGGTCAGGCAGTTCCCAACCCAGTTGTTCTGCTACTTCAAAGCCTAGTGTCTTGGAACCTTCTGAGTAGTAAGGACGCAGGTTGATATTGACAAAACCCCATCCATGTGTATTCGCAACTTCCGAACACAAGCGGTTGACTTGGTCGTAGTTACCCTTGACAGCCATGAGGGTGGGACTGTAAATGAGGCTTCCCAAAATTTTTCCTGCTTCCAAATCAGCAGGAATGAACACGCAACAATCTAAACCAGCGTGTGCCGCAATAGCAGCGGTAGAATTTGCTAAGTTACCCGTGCTAGCGCAAGAAACAGTGGTGAAACCCAACTCGCGTGCGCGGGTGAGAGCAACTGACACCACCCTATCTTTGAAGCTGAGGGTGGGCATATTGACGGCATCATTCTTGATGTATAGCTTCTTTAAACCCAGGCGACGTGCCAAGCGGTGCGATCGCACCAACGGAGTCATACCAGTTCCCACATCAATCGGGTTTTCGCTGGTTACAGGCAAAAACTTACGATAGCGCCAGATTGAGTTTGGTCCCGCCTGAATTGTTTCACGGGTGACGGTGGAGCGCAGGGCACTATAGTCGTAGCTTACTTCCAATGGACCAAAGCAGAACTCGCATACATGAAGAGCCTTGAGTTCATATTCTGCGCCACATTCCTTACATTTTAAGGATTTAAACGTGGCAGTGGTGGCTTGGGTGTTGGTGGTTGTCGCCTGTGTCATAAGTCAGCTTTCCCTGGATGTCCGTCAACTGTCGATTGATAGTAACACGAGCAAAAATACTCGTCAAACATACCCGACAAATTTTGTCGGGTATGTTTTCAACATACAAATATAGTATTGAATCCAAAATCCAAAGTTGAATCTAGAATCCAAAACCCAAAAGTGGTATAATAGGAGATTGACTTAAGAACTTACTCGAATATTTTCGGCGTCAGACTGTCTGTCCTAACGATAAGCAATCAAACGGATTTCATCTCAGCCGCCACTGACTGGCGGAATTAACACAACCTCATCGCCGTCTTGCAGGATGGTATCTGGTTCGACAAATTGCAAATTCACTCCAAAGCGGGTAATATCGCGCAATTGAGCGAGTTGGGGATGTTCGCTCAGCAGGCGATCGCGTACCTCTTTAACTGCTGTATTCTCAGGAAATTCCAGTACGAGCTCTGGAACTCGATAAGCTTCTTGGTAAGCAGCAAACAATTTAACGGTAACGGTAATTCCAGACATGAAAATAAAATATGAATTGCTAGGGTAATGATAAGAGTTAACTTTCCCTAGCTAAAAACTTTATCAAAATAGGACTATAGAAAAAATATTAAGCAAACTCAAAACATTTGTTCTAACATCTGAAAATCGCGCTGTACCTCATTGCACAAAGACTTATTGTGAGGGTCTGTTTTGAGGGCTTTTTTCAGATAAATTTTAGCTTTGAAAGGCTGCTTTTCTGCAATCAGCGCTCGTCCCCAAATTTGATAGGAAATAGCTTGCCACTGACGCACTTCTGCATCTGCTGGTAAACGCTGTGCTAATGCTTCCGCCAAGGATATCGCTTGGGGGAAGCGTCTTTCTTTCAAAAACTGCTGTAAATGTTCGTAAGTTTTCCACTTTAACCGCTGTTCTATCTCTGAAAAACTAGGCGGCTTTGGCTTTGGTTTTTCTTTTGGTTTTTCCTTCGTTGGTGTTTCTGGATGCGTTACTTTTGTTGGCTGATATCCAACGAAGGGCGAGTGACTTGAAGGCGGTGCTGTCTCTTGTTGTGGTATCACGTGCAACAGCAGCTTGTATGCTTCAGTCACGGCAATAAACTTTTCTTTTGCTTTACTGTCACCTGGGTTGATATCAGGATGATATTGTTGCGCCAGGCGACGATAAGACGCTTTGATGTCGGCGAAACAGGCTCCTGACCTTAAACCTAATAAACGGTAGCAATCTCCAAGATCCATCTTGAGTTATCAGCGATCGCGAGTATCGGCTATCAGCTTTAAGTTTAAAGGCTGAAGTCTAAATCATAAAGACTTCAATTCGCATTGAAAGTTCATACTTCACAGTTTTGAACAGCAGGGGGAGGGGGACAAGGGGAGAGGGGGGGAAGAGGAAATAATCAGTTACTCCTCCACTCCTCCACTCCTCTTCACTAGCGTTCGTCAATCACACGGTCAATCAAACCGTATTCTTTTGCCTCTTGAGCAGACATCCAGTAATCGCGGTCTGTGTCTTTTTGAATTTTTTCTATGGGTTGACCTGTGCGAGCAGCTAGCATTTCATTGAGTTGCTGCCGCATTCTCAGGATCTCCTTAGCTTCAATCTCAATATCGGTCGCTTGACCTTGAGCGCCGCCAAGAGGTTGGTGAATGAGAATTCGGGAATTAGGCAAGGCAAGACGTTTGCCTTTGGTGCCAGCTGCCAGCAGGAACGAACCCATTGAAGCTGCCATCCCCACACAGATGGTGATCACATTTGCTTTGATGTGCATCATTGTGTCATAGATGGCAAGACCTGCTGTCACCGAACCACCAGGTGAGTTGATGTAGATACTGATATCCTTGGTTGGGTCTTCAGAATCCATGTAGAGCAGTCTGGCAATAATGGCATTAGCCATGCCGTCGCTCACTTCTCCACTCAGGAAAATGATTCGTTCCAGAGCAAGGCGTTCGTAAAGGTTAATCCACTGGGTGTAAGGATCTCCAGGGAAGCGGAAAGGGACTCTAGGAATACCAATCGGCATAGGATTTTTTTACTCTTAGCGAAAAAAAAAGATTTAACAGATTTAACGAGGAACAGCAGCAGCCAATGCTTGAGGAAGTTCTTTGGAACTTTCTAAAACCCGGTCAATCAAGCCGTATTCTTTGGCTTGTTGGGGTGTCATGTATAACTTGCGATCTAAATCTTTGGCGATTCTTTCTGCGGGCTGCCCAGTATTTCGCGAGAGAATACTCAAGATCATTTGCTTATTTTTCAGCACTTCTTGTGCTTGGATTTGAATGTCTGTCGCTTGAGCGTAGCCAGTACCACGTTTTGCCTGGTGCAGAACAATCGACGCATTCGGTAAACTGGCGCGACAGCCTTTGGTTCCCGAAGACAGAATCATTGCCGCTGTACCCATAGCGTTACCAAGACAGATGGTATGCACTGGCGGCTTGATGTAATTTAGGGTATCACAGATGGCAAAAGCTTCTGTTTCAGAGCCGATGGCATCACCAGTGTACCAAGAAGTGCCTGTGGAGTTGATGTAGATAGAAATCGGCTTGTCTGGGTCTTCGTATTGTAGGTACAGAAGCTGAGCAATAATGAGTTCTGTTACGTCTACACCTAGTTGTTGTTTATACTCATCTGGTGAAACTAGGGGCAGTCCCAGGTATATAATACGTTCCTTTAACAATAAAGAAGGTAAATCTGGCGGTGGTGATCGGTAGAAGCTGTCGCCACCGTAAGGTGCTTGCACAGCCTTGGTGATGGAATTTTCCATAGCAACTGTTGCCTAAATTGATGCCGTTAACTCTAGTACATCCTAGCGCGATGCTTGCTTGCAAGGGAGGTGTGGATTTCTCTCTAAGGTGTAGCGGTGTATCGGTACAAGGGCGACAAAAAGTATTCCCCTTTCGCCATTGCCATACACTTTTTATTATGAACATGATTTAAAGTTCTTGTTAGATAACTTTTCCGAAGTTGTGATGGTGTGCTTTGAAGTTATTTATAAATATGTATAACTTGTGTAGGAACCTTGGGGGGTTATGAAGGTTAGCTTGCAGCCTGCTCTCAATGATGGCAACTTAGATGCCAATCAATCTAACAGTCAACGTCAGTTGGCAATTTCCATTTCTGCAAGTGCAGAAAATCGCGATCGCAACATCCCACTGAATTTATGCCTAATTCTCGACCATAGTGGTTCGATGGGTGGGCGACCTTTAGAAACTGTCAAAAAAGCGGCAAGCCGTCTTGTTGATAGACTTAAGAGTGGGGATCGCCTGAGCATTGTCGTTTTTGACCACCGTGCAAAGGTTTTAGTCCCCAATCAAATTATCGAAAACCCTGAGCGGATTAAACAGCAAATTAACCGCCTTTCTGCTGATGGTGGAACTGCTATTGATGAAGGTTTGCGCTTGGGTATTGAGGAACTAGCAAAGGGAAAAAAAGAAACAATTTCTCAAGCTTTTCTCTTAACTGATGGTGAAAATGAACACGGTGACAATAACCGCTGTTTGAAATTTGCCCAATTAGCTGCTAGCTATAATTTGACTTTGAACACTTTAGGATTTGGCGACAATTGGAACCAGGATGTGCTTGAAAAAATCGCCGATGGTGGTGGTGGCACTTTGTCTTACATTGCGCAACCAGAACAAGCAGTAGATGAGTTTAGTCGCCTTTTCAACCGCATTCAAACGGTGGGATTGACTAATGCTTATTTATTATTCTCCCTCATGCCCAATGTGCGGCTGGCAGAACTTAAACCGATTGCTCAAGTTGCCCCAGATACCATTGAATTGCCAGTGCAACCAGAAGCTGATGGACGTTTTGCTGTGCGCTTGGGCGATTTGATGAAGGATGTGGAACGGGTGATTTTGGCAAATGTCTACTTGGGACAGTTGCCAGAAGGTAGACAAACGATCGCTAAGTTACAAGTCCGCTACGACGATCCGGCGCAAAATAAAACAGGGTTACTTTCAGAAACGATCCCAGTTGAGGCAAATGTGGTGCGGGTATACCAATCTTCTCCTACAGCCGAAGTGCAACAGCATATTTTAGCATTAGCCAAATATCGGCAAACGCAGCTCGCAGAGGCAAAATTGCAACAGGGCGATCGCGCTGGTGCTGCAACAATGCTACAAACTGCTGCTAAAACTGCCTTGCAGATGGGAGATAAAAGTGCAGCTACGGTGTTGCAAACTTCTGCAACCCGGCTGCAAGCTGGTGAGGAGTTATCCGAAAGCGATCGCAAGAAAACCAGGATTGTGTCCAAGACTGTTTTGCAGGATTCTTAGTTTATCGGGCGGGCTTTTTGCCTGCCCTTTAGATTCGTGATTAATTTTTTACTGATAAATAAACCGCAGAGGACGCAGAGGACACAGAGATAAAGAGAATAGAAAAAATGAGAATTACTGGAATTCATCATGTGGCTATTATTTGTTCTGATTACGAACGCTCAAAAAAGTTTTATACCGAAGTCTTAGGTTTTTCTATTATTAATGAGACGTACCGCGCTCAGAGAAATTCTTATAAGTTGGATTTGCGAGTGGGGGAAAATCACCAAATTGAGTTATTTTCTTTCCCTAATCCTCCCCAACGAGTCAATAGTCCTGAAGCTTGTGGTTTAAGGCATCTTGCTTTTGAAGTTGATGATATAGAGCAAAATGTTAATGACTTAAAATTGCAAGGAGTCGAGGTAGAAAATATTAGAATTGATGAAATTACTGGGAAAAAATTTACTTTTTTCAAAGACCCAGATAATCTACCTCTTGAGATTTATGAGCATTAGAGTCATGAAACCAGAGTGCAAAAGTCAATTTTGTAAAAAAACCACATATTAACACAGATGCACACAGATAATTTATCTGCGTTTATCTGCTAAGTAGGTCTGTGTAAATAATGAAAGGTATGTAGTAAGCGCTGTCTAGCCTGCGGCACGCCTGACGGCTGTACCGTGCGACCTCCGTAGGAGGCACGCGCTTAGCGCTTACTACGAACTAGTTTTCAAGCTTTACTTTTCTTTACATAGTTTGATTTTTTCTCGCCTACTTACTTATAGGCTGCGGTTTTAAATATCCATTATGAATTATCAATTATGAATTATTCGGTCAATGCCTTTTGTGAGCTTTCCACGTTCCGCCATAAACATAAAACGGGTTATTTTCACTCAAGAGTGTCCAACATTCAGGGCAGACAAAAACCCATTGCCCATCTTCTTCGTACTTTACTCTATAAAGAATCGGTGCAGGTTGACTGCACCGACCACAAAGTTTAACTCGAATTGAACGTGCCATCGCCCTTATGCAAACGCCGAAGCTTGAGGTTTGGCAAAAATCATCCTTCCTGCGGAAGTTTGCAAGGCACTGGTGACGACCACCCGGAGTTCGCCTCCCACATAATTCCTGCCTTCCTCAACGACAACCATTGTGCCATCATCGAGATAACCAATGCCTTGAGTGGGTTCTTTGCCTTCTTTAAGAATCTTCAAGTCAATGTTATCGCCAGGTAGGTACGTGGGACGAACTGCATTCACCAAATCGTTGACATTTAATACAGGTACTTTTTGGACGCTAGCAACTTTAGATAAGTTGTAATCATTCGTTAGCAGTGTACCGTTGATTTCTTGAGCGAAACGCACTAATTTAGCATCAACTGTGGCAATATCGTCATAGTCAATTGAGTTGATCAGGATGCGATCAGGGTAAGCTGCTTTGATCCGGTTGAGAATCTCTAGTCCTCGTCTTCCCCGAACCCGCTTTTGGTCTTTGCTCGCGTCTGCTACTTGTTGCAATTCTTGCAAGACAAATTGTGGCACGAGAATCTGCCCTTCTAGAAACCCAGTTTCTAGCAGTGTTTCGATGCGACCATCGATAATGCAGCTGGTATCTAAAACTTTGGTATTGGCGGGTTTGAGAGTTCCTTCCACGACCATTGTTTCCACGGTGTTGGGATTAAGAAGCCTTAATAATCCGCGACCGTGGGCATCTGCTAAATTCATACCAGTGTATGACAGTATGATGCTACCCACAACTGCTACCAATGGTTTTATAAAGCTAAAATCTGCTGGAATTGGTAGCAAGAATAACGGGGCAAGCATTAAGTTGGCTATCAATAGCCCAATCACCAATCCAATGGCACGAGTTAAAATAACTTCGAGTGGGAGTTCTCGGACTTGAGCTTGCAAGCGACGATATCCTGTTTGAAAACTCAATCCAACTGCACCCCCAAATATGGCGGCAAAAGCAGCAACAATCATGCGTAAAGCTTCCAGGTTAGAAACTCTAGCTAGTACCCCTGCGGGTAACAAATCTATGCTGTAGTAACCTGTTCCCGCTGCTGCCAGGACGAATGAGAAAATAATAATGGCATCAAGCATTGTTGTATTGTTTTTTTGGAACTGTGTTAACCGAGCAAGTAAAGTATTGTTTATTTCCTCGGTAAGATAGATTTAGGAAAGATTTATCGTCATACTAAGCCCTTAGTGTGACAACATCTGCAATCATTATAACCAAAGATTTTTATGCTTTATCTTTTTCAGGTTTTTGTTGTCAAACAATAAAAACATTTAAATAACATAGTAATTTTCATGAGTTTGTCATTGTGTAAATAATAATTTAAAAGTTTATCAATATGATTCAAAAAGTTTCTGCTTTCGGTATTCCGAGTTCTGCTTATATTCATATTCCCTTTTGTAGAAGGCGATGTTTTTACTGTGATTTCCCTGTATCAGTTGTGGGCGATCGCTTGCGGGGCGAAACATCTGGCACTATCTCCCAATACGTTGATGTACTATGTCAAGAAATTGCCATCACGCCAGCCCTCGGTCAACCCTTGACTACAATTTTCTTTGGCGGCGGTACTCCCTCTCTTCTGTCTACAGAACAGTTACAACGAATATTGGCAACGCTTGACAAACAGTTTGGTGTATCTCCTGGGGTAGAAATTTCAATGGAAATAGACCCAGGTACGTTTGATTCGGTACATCTACAAGGCTACCGCAGTGCAGGCGTAAATCGGATAAGTTTAGGTGTACAAGCGTTTCAAGAAAACTTATTGCAAGTTTGCGGGCGATCGCACTCGGTCTCTGATATATTCGCAGCTGTGGACTTGATTCGGCAGGTGAGGATTCCCGACTTCAGCTTAGACTTAATTTCGGGACTACCGCATCAAACTTTAGATAGGTGGCAGGAGTCTTTAGAAAAAGCGGTTGCCATAGCACCCACACATATATCGATTTACGACCTCACCATTGAGCCTGGAACTGCTTTTGGTCGTTACTATAAACCTGGGGATCAACCTTTGCCGACAGATGAAACCACAGTCAAAATGTATCGGATGGCACAGCAAATTTTGACAAGTGCAGGTTATGAGCATTATGAAATCTCCAACTATGCACAGCCAGGACATCAGTGTCGCCATAATCGGGTTTACTGGGAAAATCGCCCGTATTATGCGTTTGGTATGGGCGCAGCGAGTTACGTAGAAGGGAAACGGTTCAACCGTCCGCGTAAAACGAAGGAATATTATCAGTGGGTGCAAGACGGTGCTGTGATTGATTGCGAAGTGACATCACCAGATGAAGTTTTATTAGAAACTTTAATGTTGGGGTTGCGTTTGGCAGAGGGTGTGAGTTTGGGGGTTTTGGCGGAACGGTTTGGGGAAGAGAAGGTGGAGGAGATTCATCAGTGTTTGCAGCCGTATTATGAGAAGGGCTGGGTGGAAGTTGTGCAAGAAAGGTTGCGGTTGACTGATCCCGATGGTTTCTTGTTTTCTAATGTGGTGTTGGCGGGGTTGTTTAAGGAGTTGGGGGAATAAACCGCCAAGACGCCAAGGGCGCAGAGTAATGGTAGGGTGTGTTAGCGACAGCTAACGCACCAATTTATATAACTACCCTTGTTGCTGTTCAAGGTATTGATGAAGTTTCTTGGGATCAAGGGGAGTTTTGAGTAACACCCAGTTTAAGTAAACTACGAGAACCTGGTGTTTCAGTAATTTACTTGCACGCTTTCTGTTAGCATCACTCAATAGTTTCTCAATAAAAATGCCAAGGGCTACTTCAGCAGAAGTTTGGATTACCCACAACATGATCGCGTTCATGAATTTCGTCCTTGTTCTGTATCTTTACCCTTCCAGGTTCGTCAACAGGTGTCAGAGAACAAGCCAGCGCAAGGACTGTAGGATGTCAGGCTGATGTAAGTCTTTGTCAGAGATAAGTCAGACTTTGAAGTGGGGTAGCTAGAATTAGCACAAGTGATGCTGATAATCTATGGCAGGACGGGTAGGGCGATCGCTCCAATTATCTCCAGAAGGAAAAGAGAAAGCACAAAAAGCGCTGACTGATAGATGCTTGACTCAAAATGAGCTAGCCAAAGAGTTAAAAACCTCGCGTGAGACAGTCAGCAAGTTCTTTCGTGGTAAGCTAGTTGACCGACAATATTTTGTGAAGATTTGCGAGGAGTTGGGGCTGGAGTGGGATGAGATTGTTGCTAAATCTGCCAGTCAACCAGCACAGGAGAAGAAACAACAGGATAGCGCTTTAGATATTGATGCACTGGTGCAGGAGGTACGGGAAAAGCGCCACGAAAAAATCCAAGACCAATGTGGCACAATGCGGATGCTGTATATTTCCCAACCTGTCGCGCTGGCGGATATCTACACCGATGTCAATATTTTGGAAGAGATAACTAGTCAGCAATGGCGAGAGATTTCTGACTTGGCGCGACACTTTAATCCAGAATTAGATAACTTTAACAGACTGGGATTAGGCGAAGTGCGTCAGCAACGAGTACCAGGTTTAGATGCTGTATCGCGCTATTCTAAGTTGATGGTACTTGGCAAACCAGGAGCGGGTAAAACCACGTTTTTGCGGTGGGTAGCCATTAAGTGCAACTTGGGCGAGTTTCAGTCGAATCGAGTACCGATATTCATCTGGTTGAAAAACTTTGCTGAAGATACTAGAACAGACGACAGCGAATCCAGGTTATTGAACTACATTATCAAAGAATTTCGCCGTTGTGGAATTGCGGATAAATCAGTTATCGAAACTATCCTTACTGAGGGACGAACAATAATGTTATTTGATGGCTTGGATGAAGTGTCTGAAGAAGATGCCGATGATGTAGTTAGACAAATTCGCCGTTTCGCAGAAGATTATTTCAAAAATCAGTATATTATCACCTGTCGCATTGCTGCACAGAAATCCGTATTTCAGGGATTCACTGATGTTGAAGTGGCAGATTTTAACTCTGAGCAAGTTGAAGCGTTTACTAAAAAGTGGTTTGTAGCCGTTGCCAAAAATGACGGAAAAGAGGGGGAAGGGACAGCAAGGCGGTTTATTGACAAGCTGAATTTACCAGAAAACCAGCAAATTAAAGAACTGGTAGTCACGCCAATATTACTGAATCTAACTTGTTTAGTCTTCCAAACTAAAGGCGAATTCCCGTCAAAGCGCTTTAAACTGTATGAGCAAGGTCTAGACGTTCTGCTCATAAAATGGGATGAAGAAAAGGGCATTAAACGCGATGAAGTTTATCAAAATTTGTCTTTAGAAGACAAGATAGAGCTTCTAAGCCAGGTAGCAGCTATCACTTTTGAGAAAAACCGTTACTTTTTTGAACAAGGCGAGGTCGAGCAGTATATTGCTGAGTATCTTAGTAGTTTACCTGATGCTCAAACTGACCTAACAAGATTGCAAAGGGATAGTACGGTAGTGCTGAAATCTATTGTTAGCCAACATGGGTTACTTGTAGAGAGGGCACGGGAAATTTATTCATTTTCTCATTTGACTTTTCAAGAGTATTTAACGGCTAGACATTTTGTTACAAGTTCTGAACCACAAGCGAAAAGGCTGATAAGATACATCACTGAGACACGCTGGCGTCAAGTCTTTTTACTTGCGCTTAGTATGCCGTGGAATAGTGATTCACTACTGCTGTTAAAGCAACAAATAGATGAACTCTCTGCCGGAGAGGAGAAATTGCAGCAGTTTCTCAGCTGGGCAAGAAGCTATAGTTTTTGCCCTCCACTTGTATACATACCTGTTGTTTGTTCATGTAAATCGCTAGTTCTTAGAGCTTTTTACCTTGAACTTGTCCTTGATCTTGAACTTGCCCTTGATCGTGAGCATCATCTTATCCATCAAGTTTTTGCTCTTACATCTACAGTTGATCTTAATCTTGCCTGTTCTCTTGATCTCAACCGTGCTGTTGCCCGTGTTATTAACTGCGCCTATTCCTTGGATACTACAATTTACTTTGAGATGGATATTGTTCTTCATCTTATTCGTGGCCGTACAGATGAACTCAAACAATCATTCCAAAACCTCAAACGTCAACTACCTAATCCAAGTGTTGATAGCCTTATCTTTAAGCAGTGGTGGCAAGTAAAAGGTCAAAATTGGACTAAACAATTAAAAACTGTCATGATTCAATATTGCAATATTGGTCACGATTGGCAGTTCAGCAAACAGCAGAAAAAATTGCTTCAGCAATATTATGATGCAAATGAATTGCTAGTAAAATGCTTGAACAATAGTGAAGTATCTCACGAAGTGCGACAGGAAATTGAAGACACCTTGTTATTACCCATTGCCGAAATTGAGAAGCGTCAGCAACGGGTTCTTTAGCGAAGATAGCGAATATTGTATTTGTGAAATTCAAATTTCTGTTTCATCTCTTACTAACTATTGATAAGCTTGAATAAAGGGAGGAACAGCCAAAATGTCTAAAGAATTACGTGAAGTGATGAAACAAGCAGACGCACTCACACCTGATGAGCAATTGCGTCTAATCGCCTACCTAACACAAAGACTACAACATTGCGAGATTACACGCAAACCACGCCGTAATGTGATGGAATTTGCGGGAATCGCACCCAATCACTTAGGGGGTATGGATGCTCAGGAATATATCACACGCATGAGACGCGGGGAGTTTCCAGAGTTAGAAATTGAAGAAATGGAATCAAGGAAACAAGAGTCAGGGTTCTCTCGTTAAGTAGCGACCCCATGCCTAAAAGGCAGGGGCTTGTTA
>NZ_CAWMYC010000160.1:0-41489 GCF_963872035.1 Scytonema sp. HK-05 | reverse complement strand
TGCCGCAGCATCGGCACTGGGGCAGATGAAAGCGACAAACTTTGCCCCAGATGTTGCCAAACTGCTCAAAGATTCTGACACAAGTGTCCGTTCTGCCGCAGCATCGGCACTGGGGCAGATGAAAGCGACAAACTTTGCCCCAGATGTTGCCAAACTGCTCAAAGATTCTGACTGGAATGTCCGTTATGCCGCAGCAGAGGCACTTCCAAAGCTAGGTCAGCAAAATTTGTCATTCATTGTGCAGGTTCTGGACGCAGTTTTGCAATCTCGTCCAGAAGAAATTGCTCAACCGAGATTCCTAGCTCATTTTATAGGTGGTGGAGAGCAAGATGTAGAAACTCTCATGCAATGGGTGGGTAGACCCAAAAGTAGACCAGAGAAGCTGACCCTTGACAAGGGCAGAAACATAATGACAGTGTTCGAGAAAGCTTGGCAAGACAGTAAATCAACGCCAGATTTGCGACAAGAACTAGCAGCACAAATTGCCGAAGTTGCTTACAAAGTCTCCTGGGAAGCACAGGACATCAGTTCACTTCGAGATCACTACAACAATCTCAAACAAGCCAAATCCACCCATGCTGATGCTGTGCATTCAGTCATCAATAATCTGGAATTTCGGGACTGGTTTTCCCTTGCAACAAAAATCATCCTCATTCACCTTGCCATTTGGCTTACCCTCATCCTTGCCTACCCCAAATTTCCTCAAGTTCTGGCAACCTTTTTCTGGAACCCTTGGATAAGGCGGATTCTAGGTTTTGGTTACATCGGCTTACTCCTAACTTGGGTTCCTTACCTGCGTCGCAGACTGTTTGAACCATTCAAACCTACCTTGCTAGCTGATGCAGGATTAGATAATTTCAATGAGCAAACTTATTTTCCCGAATCTTTTGTTAAGGTTCCGCCGGGTAGCACCCCACCCCCAGCCCCTCCCCGCAAGCGAGGAGGGGTAAAGCAAGCGGCGAGAGATTCTGCAGACAACCTAGCACCAGAGATTCAATCAGTTACCCAAGCACTACCCGATATCACGGGGCAAATCGTCTTAGAAGGCGACTCTGGTTTAGGCAAGTCAATGTTTCTACGCCATTTGGTGAAAACCTCCCAGCGAATCGTCGCCTTTCTACCCGCCCAAAAATGTGACAACGGCATCATTGACGCAATTTATGCCAAGCTGCAAGGACAGGTACAAGATGCGAAATTCCTGAGAAACCTCATTTATTATGGTGCTATAGACATCTGCATCGACGGACTCAACGAAGTCACCGCCGACACGCGGGCAAAAGTCTCGCAGTTTGCAGAAAGTTATTTCCGGGGCAACATTATTATGACGACACAGCCCTTGGATTGGATACCGCCCTCAACGGCAAAGAAATATGAATTGCAGCCGTTGGAACGTGAACAAATACAGGAGTTTTTGCTTTATCGTCAGCAGATGAACCTCACCCTGCCCTATCGGGCATCCCTCTCCTTGGTAAGGAGAGGGAAAGATTTTAGCGCAGCTAAAAGCGAGGGTGAGGTGAAAAGCGAGACGTCTGTATGGCGAAACCTCACCCTGCCCTATCGGGCATCCCTCTCCTTGGTAAGGAGAGGGAAAGATTTTAGCGCAGCTAAAAGCGAGATGTCTGTACGGCGACTTAACCCCACCCCGCCTTCTTTCCCCCTCCCTGCTAGCGGGGAGGGGTTAGGGGTGGGGTTCCGAGATTACGAACAAGCCTGCGCCCGCTACATAGCAGCAGCCTTCAACAATCAACAATCCCCAGAAGATTTAGCAGCAGCGAAGCGAATTCTTTCCAACCCAATGGATTTAACGCTGGTTGCCCTGATGCTATCACAAGGTAAACAACCAGACTTGTTTCGCCTGCAAGAACAGCAATATCAGCTGATGGCGGAAGAATACCTGCGAGAATGGAAACACGAATTTCCACTCAAGAAGTTCTCGCAAGCAGTTTACCAAATGCGACTCAACGACGAAAGCGCCATTCCTGCTGATGAATTTAGGCAAGAATTAATCAGTATGGAAGATGAAAAATATAAAATGGTCATCAGCCGTCAGTGGGAAGATGCTGAAGGAGAACCGCACAAAAGCTGGTACTTTCGCCACGACAAAATAATGGAATTCTTCCTTGTACAAAACTTTCTTGGCGAAGGTAAAGAAATTCAAGAGCGTGTTAATCAACACATAAACGACCCACGTTTTCGCGGTGTTTACTTATTGTTGGCAACCTTACTCCCCTTAGATACAGCCTTAGAACTACGAGAAAGATTAATCGAATACGCCGCTAATACCAAAGACCATACATTGAGTGATAAATATGTACAGTTATTAAAGTTACGGTTGCCACAATGGACACAAGACGGTACATTAAAGCAACTTCTACAACAACACGAACAGAAAGCTAAGTGTTTGGATTTAGCAACTAAGTTTCTGGAACTCGTAGGTGCGAAAATAAAACGAGAGAAAGAACTGCACCTCACAATCGAAACTATCGAAGGCACTCTCAGTACCTACACGCCTTTACCAGTTTTGCTAACTGTGGATACGCCAACTGACCAAGATATCATCCGACTCGTTCAATCCCAACAATTGCCAAGGGAGCAGACACAAAGGGCTGGCTTGCTGATATACAGAGTTCCACCGGATACCACCGCCAGAATGGAAACGGCTAAGGTACGGTTACGCGACCATTTTGTGCTGATTCCAATTCCTCTAGCGCAAGTGGAACAAGCGCTACCCAACCAAGACGAGTGCAGAGGTTTGCTGGAACTGTATTGCGATCGCTACCTCCAGCGTGTTGATTTCTTTGATGACAAAAACGCCATTAGCGACACATTTTCTTTCTTTGGTCGCACAGAAATACTACAGCGTTTGGCAGAAGAACTGCTGAGATATCAAGGAATTGGGCTATTTGGATTACGCAAATCAGGCAAAACCTCTGTGCTGCTTCAGTTAGGATTCTTGTTGCGACAACATCCCATCGTACATATTGACCTACAACGGTATGGCGGCTCTCGTTACGGTGCAGCTTTGTTCAACGATATCCTTCAGCTTCTTTCCACCCTAGAGACTGAGGCGAAACTCCCATCTTTTGAACCATTTCCCCTAGAGAAACCAGCCGCAGAGTTAACTGGAGAATTCATCCAAAGAGTGATTGACTTTGCCAGTGCAATCCAGCAAACTAAAAAGTATAAATTGCCCATCCTGTGCTTTTTGGATGAAGTAGAACGAATTCTTCCCAGTCCAGAAGACTCGCGGGAGAAAGCAGAAGAATTTAATGCTTGTTTTGGGGCGCTACGAGTGTTGTGTCAAGAACAGCGTCAACTGTCACTTCTCGTCGCTGATGTGCATCCAGATTGCAATCGAATCAATATGTGGAAGCAACAAGGAGTGGCAACAAATCCAGTTTTTAGCTTCTTCAAAGAAGTCTTTCTGCCTCCTTTTGCTGAAGAAGAGACGAAAGATATGCTCATTAACATCGGCAAATTGATGGGCTTAGAGTTTGATGAGCAAACCCCTAAACAAATTCATCGGCAAAGCGGTGGACACCCGTTTGTCTCTCGTCAACTTGCTCGCTTTTTAACAGAAAGAATAAAAGATAAAAAT
Organism: Scytonema sp. HK-05; assembly: GCF_963872035.1. Classification (NCBI taxonomy): domain Bacteria; kingdom Bacillati; phylum Cyanobacteriota; class Cyanophyceae; order Nostocales; family Scytonemataceae; genus Scytonema; species Scytonema sp. HK-05. Next base: position 37,891 of record NZ_CAWMYC010000160.1, on the reverse strand, counting down.
CAAGATAAAAATACAAAGCCTTCTCAAAGCAGAAATATGCTCATTGAATGGGCGACGGTAGAGCGATATTTAGAAAAGACTTTGAGTCATAAAGGCGAGTTGAAAAATTACTTAGAAAAAAGCATTTGGGAAGATTTAGAAAAACGTGACTTTGAAGTGGCGATCGCCCTGCTTCGAGCCATAGCCTGCAACGAACATTTTCGTGAGGGGATAACAGAACAAGCGTTACTCAACCAACTCAAAGATAATTTCACAACAAGTCAGTGCTTAGATGCTTGCTTGTGGCTCACAAATGTTGGATTGTTGTATCACAAGGAAGTGGAACATCAGGATTTTTACCAAATCCGGATTCCACTCTTATCGCGGTGGATCCAAATGCAGATGACTGAGGAGGAGATTGAACAATGCAAAATTTTCCAGTAGAACGCCCGTTTGATAACTTCCGAGTCGCAATCACTGATCCTTCCCACTTCTTTGGACGCAGCGAATTGCTCAATACCATGCTAAGATCGCCCTTTCAAGTACGGATTCTCCTCGCTGGGCGGCGTTTGGGTAAAACAAGTGCTTTGCGTGCTGTTGAGTGGAATTTGCTGAATCCAAATACTGGTAATCCCCGGCGAGCATTTCCTGTACTGATAAACTTACAGTTAGAACAACCCAAAGACTTAGACAATCTGCGTTATCTCCTCATAGCCAGACTCCGCGAAGCAATAGAACGCTGGCGAGAAGTTCCTCTAGCGAGTCTTAGGCAGATGTACCACCAATTTCTAACTCAAGTCAAAGGTGGCGAAGTTACTCTTAGCTTTCTCAAGCAGTTAAATATTAAATTGAATATAAATAATCCCGACTACGAACGACGCTTAGATAATGATAGCTTCCGCTTGGCGTTCCTTAAAACTATAGAGGAACTTCGCAAGTTAAATTTTCAAGGTGTCTGCTTTCTCATCGATGGCGCTGAGTTTATTGTGGATAAAAATTGGGCAAGTGATGCTTGGTCATATCTGCGAGGATTGAAAGATACCGACACTGCTATCAAGCCTTTTTTGGGTCTTTTGCTATCAGGTTATCGAGATTTGAAGGAATATCAGCAGCGCGTAGGTTCTCCATTATTAAATATAGCAGAAATCGAATGGTTAGCTCCCTTAAGTGAGGAAGATACAAAGAAATTGATAGGCGATCGCGCAGAACAGGAACAGATTTCTTTCCCCGATCAAAAAATGACCTCTATTATAGAATGGTCAGGATGCCATCCATATTTAATACAACAAACTCTCAATATTATCTTCGACCACCAAACAGACTCCTGCACGAATTTAATAAATAAATTAATCCAGTATCACGACAAAGACTTTTCCTCATGGTGGAATGAAGAACAGCACTCTGGTTGCTTTGGAGAAACTGAACGAACAGTTTATCAAGCCCTGGTTGAGAACCGCAAAGGAACTCCTAAAACTTTGGCACAATATACAGGTTTAAGTCGAGGAAATGTGGCAGATGCTTTAGAAGTCATTGCGGGGACTGGTGTGATTCGGCTGTTGGATGAGGAGTATTATGCTGTAGGTTCTCAACTCTTCAAGGAATGGGTAACACAACAGACACCTTGAGTTTATATTTATTTATTCAATTCACAAAAGTCATACATATATTATTACAGTAATCTTGTTTTCTTATTCTCGACTTTAACAAGAAACAAAACTTTTATTAAGGACTCCGCTTATGACTGCTTCTAGGGAATAGACTAATACGCTTGGTGATAAAACCAGAATCTTTATCAGGAACACAATGTAGAGACGCGCCACCTCTCGTCTCTACAAAGAACGCGAATCCCACCAAAAATCCTTAACTGAACTGTATTGGGGAATACTATAGCGCTTCTCGGTTGCGTGCAATACACAACTGTAGAGACTGTACTGTACGGTCTCTACATTATTTGTGGTGGTGTATGTGATTCAAATGAGAACCGCTATATTCCAAGCTCCTCACCTTGTTATGCCCCGACGGGTTGAGCAGACGTTGGAATCATCGATGGGTCGATCGCAACCCCCAACCCTTCTGCCACACGACGACCGTAATTCACATCTGCCCGGAAGAAATGGCAGAGTTGGCGCATTTGAATATCACGTCGTGCCTGACTCAAACTGCCTACAATGTTTTGGATCAGACGCTCCTGTTGTTCGGGTGTCATGAGCCGATAGAGATCTCCCGCTTGGGTGTAATCGTCATTTCCTGCACGGTGATCATAGCGATCTGCCTTAACATTGCCTAAGTCCACAGCTGGCTCTGCATAAGCACAATTTTGCTTCGGCGTATCCTCATAGCTGTTGGGTTCGTAGTTGGGTGCATTGCCTCCATTGTTGCCGAATGCCATAGCACCATCGCGCTGGTAGTGCATCACCGGGCACTTCGGTTGATTGACAGGTAATTGCTGATAGTTCGCACCGATACGATAGCGCTGAGCATCGGCATAGGACATGATGCGAGCTTGCAATACTTTATCGGGAGAGAAGCTGATACCAGGAACGACGTTAGAAGGAGAAAATGCCGCCTGCTCAACTTCAGCAAAGTAGTTTTGAGGATTGCGGTTGAGTTCGAGAATACCCACATCAATCAAGGGATATTCTGAATGCTTCCAAACCTTGGTCAGGTCAAAAGGATTATCTCGATGGCGCGCTGCCTGTTCCTCAGTCATCACCTGAATGCAGACTCGCCACTTAGGATAGTCTCCGCCCTCGATCGCTTCAAACAAATCGCGAGTTGCATGGTCTGGATCTTCGCCCTTAACCCGTACTGCTTCTTCCGACGTAAAGTTTTCAATGCCCTGCATGGTTTTGAAATGGAACTTGCACCACACCCGTTCGCCTTGAGCATTGATCAGGCTGAAGGTGTGACTGCCAAACCCGTCCATGTGCCGATAGGTTTTGGGAGTACCGCGATCAGAGAATAGAATCGTGACCTGATGCAGAGCCTCTGGGCTAAGTGACCAGAAATCCCACATGGCGTTGGCATCTTTGTAATTAGTTTGCGGATTGCGCTTTTGCGTGTGGATGAAATCAGGAAACTTGAGCGGATCGCGGATAAAGAAGACTGGCGTATTGTTGCCTGTTAAATCCCAGTTGCCTTCTTCTGTATAGAACTTGACTGCAAAGCCTCTGGGGTCACGCTCAGCATCGGCTGAACCTTTTTCGCCTCCCACAGTAGAGAACCGGAGAAGAACTTGGGTTTGCTTGCCAATCTCTGAAAAAACTTTGGCTTTACTATAACGAGTAATATCGTGAGTAACGGTGAACGTGCCAAATGCAGCGGCTCCTTTCGCATGGACGACGCGCTCAGGAATCCGTTCCCGGTTGAAGTGAGCTAGCTTCTCCATCAGGTGAAAATCTTGCATCAGCACAGGACCACGAGCACCTGCTGTCAACGAGTTCTGGTTATCTGCAACCGGAATTCCCTCAGCGGTTGTCAATGTTTTGGGGTCAGCCATACTGGGTGATTTCTCCATCAATTTAGTCAGAGGTTGTAATTTCTTTTCAATAAGTCGAGCTTGAATTCATAAACAACCGCCTTAGTCGTAGCCGTTATGAGTTCATGGTAATATCGTAGTCGAAATGACTTTGACATAGTAGCCTCTAACCAGAGATTGCAATAAACTGTAACATTTCATCCATTCCTGAAAAGGAACTAGCGCAACCAGTATGCCCTTGAAAACGGGATTTGGCAGAAAACACCATGAAAAGTTTAAGAAAGTGATTGTGTCTCCTTTCCAAAGTGCATCGCGAATATGCAGCAGAACTAGCCTTGCTGCTGTAAAATCAATCGAGCTAACTTTCCCTAAAAAAGGTGGCACACGTGACGGGAGACGGCTCAATGCTTAAGATTGCTGCATCTACCTGTTTCAGTATAATTTCGATAATAGAGGAATTATTTAACACAATATCTGCACTGGCTACTTTTTCTGCAATTGGCATTTGACTCATAATCCGGGCTTGCGCTTGCTCTAAAGTTAAATGATTCCGCCGCATCAATCTTTCTAATTGCTGTTGTTCAGAACAGCTGACAACCCAAATTTCTGTGACTAAATCAGTCATTCCTGCTTCAAACAGCAAAGGCACAACTAATACTAGTGTTTGTGCTGATGATACGGCAATTTCTTCGAGAAAGCGATCGCGCACGTATGGATGAATCAAACCCTCTACCCAGTTGCGTTCCTCTTGATTGTTAAAAATAATCTCTCCCAACTTCTGACGGTTGAGGTTTCCATCTGCAAGTAAAATTTGTTCTCCATAACGTTGAGCGATCGCCTGAAGAATGGGTGAACCTACAGATACTGCTTCTCTGGCATAAATATCTGCATCCAAAATAGGCAAATTGTAAGCACTAGCCAAATAATTGGCAACAGTGGTTTTGCCTGTAGCAATGCCTCCAGTTAACCCGATGATGTGTGTTGTCATGAGTTGATTAAAGCAATTAGCAATTAACCATTAGCAACTACCATTATCTGCGTGGAATTGATTTAAGTCAGTGGGTGACAATAGCATCGAACGAGTGAATGGCTCGCGGCTTGATTGCTTCAAAAACAGCTATTTAACGCATTCGATGCCAACCATCGGCGCATAGTTAAGGAAATCTTGCCAAAACTCTTGACCCTCTTGCCTCACCCCATCAGGAGAAACTATCGGTTTTTGCCACCGAACCTCTTTGAAGCCGACACTTCTCAATGCCGATTCGTAAGTGGCTTGGCTAAGGTAATAGTTATCAAAGCTGAATTTCTCTCCATCAACTTTGAATGTGTATTTTATAGGTGTGCCTTCTGTGAGCGGTTCATCCACGCTTTTGATAAATCCATATTTTTCAGTTATGGGATAGGACGCAGGAGGTTGTTCGCTATTATTGTTGAGAGTGACGAAACGACCGCCCGGTTTCAGGTTGGCGAAGATGCTCTGACACATTTTAAGCAGTTGTTCTTTGGTTTGGGCGTAATTCAGCAGATAGGCAGCCACCACTAGATCAAAACTGCCAATTTCACCAAGTTCGAGTACATCAGCGACAATATATTCAATTTCTTGGGGTTGGGAGGCTTCTTCCTGTCTTGCCAGTTCGATCATTTTGTCGGAATTGTCTACCCCTACTACCCGTGCAGCGCCCTTCTGTTTGAATTGTCTGGTGTAGAATCCTTCCCCGCAAGCCAGATCCAAGAGCGATTTTCCGTTCAGATCACCTAGCAGATTAAAGAATGTATATGCCTCAATATGCAGCCGAAACGGCAATTCTTTGGATTTTTTATACTGCTGGGCAATACTGTCATAATTGGCTGTCATTTTCGTCTCCTACTGATAACACTTTTGTCAATATACAATTGTGCTGAATCTTGAGTGATTCAGATATTAAACTAACCGTTACTTCTGACAATAGATACTTGTCTTACCAAAACTGCAATTATGCTTTTAAAGATTTAAGTAGGAAATATGACAGAAAAAGTAGTTAATCACTGCAACATATGTAATAGCGTTAAGTCAAGAGGAAAATAAATTACAAACTGCTGGCTTTCCTCAAAGTATTAAAAATTGTAAATTAGTTACTTCTATCACTTGGTAGAGTTTCTGTTCTCAATGAGGCATCTTTTAGCTAGAACAAAAAAAAGCCTCACATCTCACAAGCGCGATCGCTGTTGTAGTGCAGTGCCGAACAAAGAGCAATAAACCCTCGTCTTTGCGTCAGAGAAAATAATAATTAAGCGTGCGCTGCAACTAACATTTCCTTAACTGCCCGCACAGATGATTCCACTGCACCCTCTATCCAGGCGTATTGCGTTGAAGTATGTTCCCCCGCAAAATAGATGCGACCTTCAGGTGCAACTATATCCTTATACAATCCCGTTTGCTGATAGGGCTTCATGAAAGCGAAACCCGCTAAGCTCCAAGGGTGATTGTCCCAATACCAACTCTCCATCCGCCGCAGCACGCCTTCGTTATTAATTTGAGGATGAATCAAGCCCAGATATTGCTGGATAACCGCATGGCGTTCCTCTGGGGGCAGCTTCCCTAAATGGCGTGCCAGACTTCCCCAAGTGTAGGAAGCTAATATCACGCCAGCACCAGCTGAGACTTCCGGGTCTTTAGCAGAGGCGTTGTCATTGGGATAGTAGGTTGTACCAATGGGCAAATCGCTGTACGTCCCGCCACCGTAAATCCCGTCGTCGGTTTCCCAAAAACGGCGGTTGGCTACAGCTTGCACTTTCATTGCAGAGTTATATGACAACCCACGAATCGCTTGTTGTTTGGTTCCAGAAAAAGGTGTATCGAGCCGAGACAAAACTGGGAAGGGGATGGTACACAGGACAAAATCCCCTTCCTCCCGCTTGGTGGTGCCATTTTGCGTATAAACTGCTGCTGCCTTGTGCGCTTGGTCGTCTCGTTCTATTCGGATGACTTCACAGCCCATTCTGGGTTTCGATTTGAGGAGGTGTGCAATAGCAGCAGGTAAGCGGTCTGTACCGCCGACAATTTCATCTAAATCGTTCTTCAAGTTCTCTTCAATACGGATAATGCTGAGGGCAGAGAAGTCAACTGTGTCACCCACTAATCCTCTAGCTGCTAACATCATTTCGATCGCCTCATCCGACAATCCAGCAGCTTTACACCATTGCAGAAAGGATTGCTCATCCATAGAGCGGACGAGCGCGTTTTGGGGGTACTCAGCAAATATCTCAGCTTTTTCCGACTCGCTCAGTTCGTTGAGACGGCTTTCCACTGCAAGATTCCAAACATCATCTGGTGTTAACCCACTTTCAGAACCAGACAGACCATAAATCTCAGGCAGCTTGTCTGCTTCCTTGGCTCGTATGCGCTGACCGCGCATATAATAGTATGCCTCTGGGTTCTCCGAAACAAATGGACGAAGTTCCAACTCGCACAACTCAATGTAATGGCGCGTCAAAGTGTGCGTTTTGGGAATTCGCATTGCACCCACATCACCATACAAACCATCTTCAAAGCGTAGCGTACGAACCCGACCGCCAATATGGCTGCGATCGGCTTCCAAAATCACGCAGGTATGTCCCCGCTTTTCCAATTCATAGGCGGCGCATAAACCCGCCATCCCTGCTCCCAAAATCACAACTTTTAAGGGTCTACCTGGATTGGGAATAGACTCTAACTCGTTTAGTAGGTTAGCTCCATTGGCTGCTGCTCCTTGTGCCTGCGCCCTAGTCAAACTCCTCAACTGAGTTAAACTTGAGAAGAGTGCAGCACCACCTGTAAATGCAAGACCGCGTAAAAACCAGCGACGGTTGAATGAGAGGAATTTGTTTGGTTGACTCATAAACGCAAAATAGAAGTATTTGAATCTGATAAACACAAGTGCGGTACGAGTAGCGTGTTACTGTTTAAATAGCTCTGCTCGCAGTTGGGATACTTTGTCTGTAAAGTGCTGTAAATAATCGGAGCGCGCCGCCGAGTCCATAAAAGCCGCCATAAAGCTGTTCCGTGCCAGCTTCTCGATATCATCGGCTGTTAAGTTAAATGTGTCAGCTACCTGCAAATAGTTTTCAACAACGTCTGCATGAAACATCGGCGGATCGTCCGAGTTGACGGTGACAAAAACGCCAGCATCCATCAGTCGCTTGATTGGGTGAGCTGCCATATTTGGGAAGATTTTTAACTGAATGTTACTAACTGGGCAGACCGTCAGGGGAATTTGGATTTCCACTAAGCGCTGTAACAGTTTATCATCTTCTATAGAGCGCACACCGTGGTCGATGCGTTCAACACCCATATCGAGTGCATCCCAAACACTCTCTGGACCTGCGTCTTCACCTGCGTGAGCAACAAGCCTAAAGCCTAATTCTTTTGCCCGATCGAATGCTACCTTGTGACGGGAAGCAGGGTTAAGAGCTTCCTTACTGTCCATCCCAACACCAATGATTCCGGCTTGTTCTCGGCTTTTGTGAGCTAGTTCCACCATACTCAGGCTCGCTTCTGGATCGGTTGTCCTGTCCATGTCTGCAATAAACCACATTTCTACACCGTATCGTTCTTTGCTCTCAATGCGACCAGCAGCAATACCCGAAATCACTGTTTCCCACTCAATTCCACGGTTTCGATGAGCATCATAACTGAAAAACACTTCGCGGTAGGCAATATTTTGTCGCGCTGCGTCGGCACCAAATTCAACGGTAATGGTCTTAAAGTCTTCTGCTGTTTGTAAAGTTGAAGAGGTGAGCGATAAGATATCAATAAACTGGTTGAGGTTTTCAAATTCGTAAAACTTCTTAGCGCTTTCTTCGTCTTCAAAAGGTAACTTAATAGAGTGGCGTGCAGCTAGCTTTAATAAAGTTGCTGGTTGAATTGAACCTTCTAAATGACAGTGCAATTCAGCTTTAGGGATGCATTGGATAAACGCTTTGAGCTCTTTTGTAAGCATGAAAGACCTCTACTGATTAGAAATACTTCGGTTTAGGAGCGAGATTGTTAAATACTCCTGCAAGACATTCAAGTTGGCATCTACTTGCGGGCGTGGAATGTTATTAAGAACTCAAGCATTTAACGAGGTCGCGGAAGTCCCCACCCTCAACGTACCCTAGTGGTGTGTATGGACAGCAGGCTACGACGATTGCCGAAGCGTGACCAATAGTAGCCTACGGCTACTGAGGGAAAAGATGTATGAGGAGTAGCCAAATCAATCGGTTGGTTCTTCTTGAGATTGAATGTAGTGCTTGATTCTTTCAATCTTGTCGCCGCCAGTAGATGCAACATAATAAGAACTAGACCACAGCACGCTTGTTTTGTATATAGTTGCTAAATGTTCTGAGAATTCTTTTTGAATAATTCTGCTGGACGCTGATTTTAAACTTCCAGCAAGCGCAGAAAGATTATTGTCAGGATGAAAGTCTATTAGCAAATGAACATGATCTGACTCTCCTGAAAATTCAATTAGCTGACATTTAGTTTTGATGCATACATTTGCAAATATTTCTCGTAACCGTGACCGTATTGGGGCGGTTATTGCTTTGCGTCGATATTTGGTTACAAAAACAAAGTGTAGGTGAACAGAGAAAATAGAATGAGACCCTTTTCGCAAAGCCACTTGATATACCTCTACTTCAACGATAGCATCAGTATAACCAGTAAAAAGTAGGAGGTAAATAAAATAGTGGCGACAAGGCGAATGACTTTTCGGTTATACCCAAACAAGCAAATAGAACAGTCTTTGCGGTATCACCGGAAACTTCATAAAGACTTGTTCAACGCTGCTGTATATAACAGATTCACCCAATACCAAAAGTTCAAACATTCTGTTAGCTACATAGAGCAACAGAATAGTTTGCCTCCATTCAAAGAGGTTTGGACAGAGTACAAAGAAATTAACTCTCAAGCCTTGCAAGCTACTCTTAAAAGAGTAGATTTTGCATTTGAACGGTGGTTTAAAGCCTTAGGTAAGCGTCCAAAGTTCAAGTCAATCCGTCATTACTCAGGATGGACGTATCCAGCTAAAACTGGCTATTCTGTTGAATCAAATGGTGAAAACGGATATATTGTTTTGTCTAAAATTGGACGCATTCAGATGCGTGGCAAGGCTAAGTATTGGGGAACCCCAACTACTTGCACAATTGTTTATCGCAACGGCAAATGGTATGCATCTATTACCATTGAGGTGTTGGAACAAGTACTGAAACCCGAAATATTACCAACGAATGCAGTTGGTATTGATTTGGGTTGTAAGTCAGCTTTGTCTATTACCGACGGAGAGAATCATCAACACATCGACGCTCCCAAGTTTGTGCGTAATGCTGAACGCGAGATAAAACGAGCATCTAAACACAAAAGACGAAAACAAGCGCCAAACAGAAAAAAGAAGCTTAAAGCTTCTAGAAGATGGAAGAAAGCCCAATTTAAGGTGAGTAAGCTAACTCGTAAAGTTGCTAACCAGAGACAAAATTGGGTACATCAAGTTGCAGCAGAAATTGTAAGCGGTAATAGCTTCGTTGCAACTGAAAAGCTAGAAGTCGTCAAGATGACAAGTATTGCGAAGAAAGGTAAGCGTAAAAAACAAAAGGCTGGCTTGAATAAGTCAATACTCGATGTTGGGTTTGGAATGCTCAAAAGTACCATCAAATACAAAGTTGAACAGATTGGTGGTGTGTTCATTGAAGTTCCAACCAAAAAAGTAAAGCCCAGTCAAACTTGTCCTAAATGTGGACACCAACACAAAAAGACACTCGATGATAGAGTTCATGAGTGTCAACAATGTGGATATGTCCAAGACAGGGACATCGCTGCCGCAGAAGTTATGCTTTATTGGGCAAAAGGAATTCTACCGGGGTTTGGAACGAGCCTCGTAGACGCTGATGTCGCTAGCTCTACTTCATATACCCGCAAAACTGCGGGAAGTATGAAGCAACTGGGGCGCGTGAAGCGTCAGAAATCTACTCTTACTGGGCAGGATGTAGAAACCCGCTCTTCAACGAAGTAAGGGCGGGTAGTTCATAGCTCTCCAAACTCTTTCTGGTGTCATAGGAAGTTGAGTCAGCCTGACACCCGTTGCATGAAAAACGGCATTGGCGATCGCAGGTGCAATACAATTAATCCCAATTTCTCCTATCCCCTTAGCACCAAACGGACCATTGGGATCTGCTTTTTCTACCAAAATGATTTCTATCGGTGGTACATCCTGTGCGGTGGGAATCCGGTAGGTACGCAGTGCTGGGTTAAGAATCCGTCCGTATTCGTCCTTGCGGAGTTCTTCCCACAAGGCATATCCTAGTCCCATGACAATTGCACCAGTCGCTTGACCGTGGCAAATTCTGGGATTAATTGCAGTACCTATATCAAAGGCTTGGACGCAACGCACAACTGTAATCCGTCCAGTCTCAGTATCAACTTCGACTTCGACCCCCGCAACTGTAAAGCTCAAAGAAGACACATCTGCTGTATAATCTATCTCTACTTCTAGAGATTCCTGTTCTTTTTGAGCCAATGCCACAAGTTCTTGTAGAGAAATTTCTTGCTGTTTTGCCTTCACAGTTAACCCAGCAAGGATAATTTCTTCTGGTTGAGCATGCAAGAGTTTTGCCGCAAATTCTACCAGACGCGATCGCAATTTTTGCGCGACTTTATTGACAGCTTGACCTGATATGCTAGTGGTGGAAGAAGCGTAAGCTCCGGCATCAAATGGTGTGCGGTGCGTATCAGCAGCAAGGAATTCAATATCAGCAACCTCTGCACCAAGAACCTGGGCAGCAATTTGCCGCAGGGAAGTATCTGAACCAGTGCCAACGTCAACTGATCCAGTTCTCAGTTCATACTTTCCATTGGCTTTTAGTGATAGTTTAGCCCCAGCATGATGTATTTTGGTTAAACCACTGCCCTGCATTGCAACTGCAAACCCAACAGAGCGTCGCAGATGTCCATCTATAACTCTTGGCATTCCAGGAGCATAACCCAGCGCAGAGGTGACGACATCAAAGCATTCTTGCACTGCGTAGCTGCCAATTACGTTGATGTGATCTTCTTTTTCACTTCCTAGTTTGATTTCATCGTCTGGACGAATGATATTTTTCTGACGGATTTCAATCGGATCTATACCCAATTTCTCAGCAATTTCATCCATATGAGATTCAATGGCAAAGGAGCCTTGAGTTACACCATATCCACGAAAACCCCCACCAGGCATGATATTAGTGTAAACAGCTAGCCCCATAAATCGTTGATGCGGGCAACGGTACAAACCAAGAGGAAAGCGACCTGTGTTATAAATAACAGTTGAACCATGATTGCCATAAGCTCCGGTGTTTGCTATGACTTCCATATCCTGAGCCACCAGCGTACCATCTGCTTTCACCCCAGTTTTCAGGTGAATTGTCATCGCATGGCGGCTATTAGTTGCGGTGAATTCCTCTTCCCTTGTGAATTCCCATTGCACTGGCTTTCCGGTACGTAGCGTTGCTAAGGCGCAAAGGTCTTCTGTAAGATACTCTTGTTTGTTGCCAAATCCTCCACCAATCTGTGGTTTGTAAATCCGAATTTTTTCCTTTGGTAACTGGAAAATTTGACTAAGCTGCCTTTGACAGTGAAATGGGACTTGGGTGCTGGAGCGTATCACCAGTGTTCCGTCAACTTCAAGCCAACTGACACTAACGTGAGGCTCCAAGTGAACGTGCTGAACAGCTGGAAGATGATAAGTGTTTTCGACAATCAAATCAGCTTGTGCAAATCCCTGTTCTACGTTGCCATTCTCTAGAACAACTTTAGCTGCAATATTATGCTGGGCATCATAAATTTGGGACGACTCTTGTTCATCATGAATCACAACAGCGCTATCGTTCATTGCTGCAATTGGATCGGTGACATGGGGTAGGATTTCGTAATCTACTTCAATCAATTGACACGCGAGTTCAGCAATGCTTGAAGATTCGGCAACGACAGCGGCAACGCGATCGCCAATAAAGCGCACTTTGTTGTCCAGCAAATAGTGGTCCAAGGGGTCTGGCACTGGCTCTCCTCTACCAGCAGTGCTGTAGGGTATTCGCGGTACATCCTCATGGGTAAAAACTGCATGCACGCCACTTAAGGCTTTTGCTTTTTCTGTGTGGATACACCGGATACGGGCGTGGGGATGAGGCGATCGCAGTACCTTCAAATGCAACAACCCTTCAGGCGTCCAGTCTGCTGTGTAGGCTGGTTGACCTGTGACGATTCTTACACCGTCCTGCTTGGGAATACTCTGCCCAACTGGTCCGGAGGTAGTCGTCAACTGCAAGCGTTCTGGCGTCCGACAGCTGCCCTTACCAGTCCGCATGAGAATGCTATCGATGATTGCCTGGTAACCAGTACAGCGACATAAATTTCCTTCTAAAGCTCTGCGAATTTCTGCTTCCGTCTCTTGTAGAGACGTTGCATCCAAAAGTTCTACAATTTTCTCGGCACTCATAATCATGCCGGGGGTGCAGAACCCACACTGGAACCCTTGGCAATCTAAAAAAGCTTGCTGCATCGGTGCCATTTCACCATCCACCACAAGTCCTTCAATCGTGGTGACAGAGTGACCTTCAATTTGCATGGCTGGGTAAATACAGCTATGAATCGGCGCGCCATCTACCCAAACAGTGCAACTGCCACAATCGCCAGTTTCGCAAACACGATGCACACCAACCCTGCCTAGATTGCGTAACAAACTGAGTAAGCTTGTTCCTGGGGAACAGGTTTCGCTATAGGTCTTGCCGTTGAGTTGAAAAGTTATCGATTCTGGCATAAAATTTCTGAGAGCGATCGCTGCATTAAAACTTTCGTGACGTGTTGGCGATAAGCCGCACTTGCCCTTTCATCTTCTAGAAAACAATCAACCGGAAGCTGCTCCAAGAGTGCTTCGCAGAGTTCTTTTGGAGTGGGAGGTGCTGCAAACTCCACGACTCGTGGCGCGGGTACACTAGCACCGAGTCCAAACCGTACTTGGGCTGTTTTTGGATTATAAGCTGCTACCACTATTGACACTGCATAACCGGCAGTGGCAACGCAAATCCGCTGATAGCTAATTTGCCATTCTAAGTTAGATACAGGAATCAAGATTCTTCGCAAAAGTTCTCCGGGTTGCAGGATTGTTTGCTGCACCCCAATTTGGAAATCTCTGGCTGGAACAAAGCGAGGTGGAGAACCTGAACTCACGATTTCGTAGCTTGCCCCCAACGCAACCATAACGGGTGCAAAAGTACTTGCAGCTAAGGCTAAACAAAGGTTGCCCCCCACAGTCGCTTTATTGGTGACTTTAAATGATGCCAACTCGTCAATGGCGCGGTGAAGTGCTTTCACAGATGTCCAATTGAGAGGACAGTCCCATTGGCGCAATTTTGCCATAGGGCAAGTTGCACCGATCGCTAAACCAGATGGCATGATTTCAATTTCTGACCAGCCTAATTTCTCCAAATCTATTAGCACTTTTAAATCAGGTTCGGCCTGGGAGAAGATCCAGGTGCCGCCAGCAAGAGGTACCCATCCCTGCTGCCAGTTTTCGACTGAGAGTAAATCTGTTGGACGAATGTACGTTTCGATGTTAGGCAAATCCATAAAAATCTAAAAAACTAGCTTCTTGGGTTAGAAAAACTAGTGCTGCTCCTAGTAAACATTGTGACAAAGCAAATTGTCACTTTGGAAGTTGACTCAAAAAACACAACATTTCATTAACAAACGTTTTTGGTCGGTCTATGAAAGGCCAGTGACCTGCATCTTCAATTGCTCGCCATTCAACATCTGATGCAGTCAGCATAGAACGAGAAAGTTCTGCCGTACCGCGTGGATTTCCCAGCAAATATATCAAAGGAATTTCCAGGGTACTGAGCCTTTTAGCTAACTGAGCGCCTCTAGAAAGTTCAACTAATTCTTTGCTGTTTAAGTAGTATGTCTCTTGCTGACACAAGCAGAGGCTGGCATAATAACTACGCAGTGCAGGGTCTTCCAATCCATCAGAGTATATAGAGTTGCGGATAGTGTCGAACCCATATCTCTGGAAATCTTCTAAAGAATAGGACACAGCTTGACTACTAAAGGTACAGTCTTCGATAGAAATATTACCTTCAACGTTAATGAAACCTTGCACAAGTTCAGGGTATTTCTCAGACAATATCAAACCAATCACTCCTCCCATCGAATGACCTACTATTATTACCTGACTGATGCTTTTGAATTGCAGCCACCTTGCTAAGCTATCAGCGTGTTCTTCGAGAGATTTTGGCGTCACAGACCAAAGACTTTTTCCATAACCTTCAAGGTCTAATGCAATGTGAGACCATTGGCAAAGATGCTCATTTTGAACCAGTGATTCAAAGCAGAGACCAGATTCACCCAAACCATGAATATATAAGATAGTTCCTACAGAATTGTCAGAGTTAATCCATCTGCAGAACATATTATGTTCAAAGCTAGTGTAAAACATGGCAGTATAAGGGTAATTAACAATTGTGGCTACACGCCTACATAAACTTTTGTCAAATACATTTTTCGTTCAGTGAGGTTTTTATAAATAGGACATTTCATTCTTTCAAGAAGTAATAGATAGTTGCCAACAGTACAATTGTCATTGTTTTATTTTCCATTTATTATCACTTCTTGCTGTTCAGGGGAAAATGTCTTCAATTCGTGCTTGAGACAACGTAGCCGTGGTTTTTGGGGGTCAGTCAAATCCAGCTTGTCCCAAGGCACCCTGTACCCACCCATACCTTGACGCGCTCCCAACAGGTGCAAAATTTTGAGTCCAATTGTCCAAGCTGATAGCCGTTCTAAGATGGCAGCAGATCCAATCAGATATTCCTGGACGATCCATTCATTCCCTTGCTTTTGGGCACGTACCTCTTCAATACGTCCAACCTCTTTGCCTTCTAGATCCAGCACCGGTTTGCTAAGCAATAATTCAAGATGAATTTCACCCGAAGCCATTACTTTCCCCCTGGAATCCGTTCGATAATGTGTTCGCGTAGCCATTTTTCGTTAGCTAACACTGGCGTTGCTTCGGCATCGAGGTCAACATTTACATCAATGCCAACGTCGCGCACTTTTGAAAAGGGAATCCGAAACGACTCACTGTGCTTGGCACCCCACTTGCTTGCAAGTGCTGCTACCCAACCTTCCAAGCGTGGATGCAGCCTTCGGGCAAGGGTTGGCACACCCACTTCGATGTAAGCCAGTCGTGGTGGTTGCCCTTCGGGTAACTCCATGACAATCCCATCGACTCTGCCCATTTTGCAATTATTGCGGTCAACCAACTGGTTATCCAAAACATCTCGGATCACGTCCATTTCAACCTCCAAGAAATTCCAAAGGGATGGCAATAATTGCCAAGACAAACGAGAGGGCGATCGTGAAAATGATCACGCTATTACTAATCCAACCATTGCGATACTTGCCAACGTAGTGCTGATCATTCATCAAGACAACAAAAGGTACGATCGCCGGCGGTAAGATGAGTACTGTAATCGCCATTGTGAACAGCGTCAGTTTTAAGGGGTCGATGCCAACGACCATCAGCAATGATGCCAGAAACACAAACACCGTGTAGACGAAACTAAACCGTGCCGCTTCCTTCGGTTTGAGATTTTCGCCCCAATTCCACCCCAAAGCTTGAGCCACAATATAGGTGAAGCTAAGGCTTGCCTCCAGTGCAGCCCCAAAGCAGCCGATACCCAGCGACGCTGCGAACAGCACGAAACCCCAGTAACCGAAGGGTTGGGTCAGCATCAGCGCTGCTTGCAAGTAGTTATCAACGTGGATACCCTTGGGGTGAAGTACCATCGCTGCTACAATCAGCACACCCAGCGATACCGTGCTACCGAAGCCCATGCCTAAAGAGGCAACAGCGCGATTAGCACCGATATTCTTTTCATCCCATTGGTCTTCTACTACAGTCGATGAGTAGAAATAAAACAGGTGAGGTCCTATCGATGCGCCCACGATACTAACCGCAATGTATAAATAATTTGCGGTGTTAGAGTGTGGCAAAGTCGGCAACAAGCCAGAACCGATTTGTGTTAGTTCAGGATGAAGCTTGAAAGTTGCGAAAACAAAGGTCAGCGTGATCAGTCCAAGCAGGGAAACGCCATTAGAGATGATGCCCAAGTTGCCTTTCCAAAGTACCAACCAAATCACCATAGCAACGGGCAGAGCAAACCATTGAAAGCTAATCCCCGTTAGCAGTTGTAGTGCGATACAAACGCCACCGATTTCAACCGCCAGTCCCAGAAAATCGACCACAATTTCGCCGCATAGTGGAATGACAAAATAGTTGAACCCAAAACGCTCGCGGATCGCCGAGGCTAACGTATGTTTGCTTACGGCTGCCATCCGCCCTGACATTTCTACCAGAAAGATTACGCAAATCGCGCCTAAGAGGATTGCCCAGATCAGTTGGAAGCCAAACACAGATCCAGCTTCTGCTGCTGTAGCGATCGCGCCTGCGCCCAGAAAGCCACCGATACTCGTGACGATGCCAAGCGTAATTTGCAGAATTTTATTCATGGCTGCTCACCTGCTACCGTGGCAAACGTGCTAATTGTTTGCTTTTGGGTTGATAGCTGTCTTAGCTTTTGAGCAGTCGCAGTGCGGTCTTTTTGTTCCACCGCCCTTGACATCTGACCCACTGTGGATTCAAGACCCTGTAGATGATCCAGTATCGTGCGATGTTGCGTGGGGTCAGATGATGACTGTGCTATCTTTTCTGTTTCTTTATGAAGTTTTTCAAGCGTTGTAGAGAGTGTTTGTTTTGCGTAGATCGTCGGGACATTGCCGCGTATCCAGGCATCGCCAGTCATCTCGGCAGTTGCTGCCCATGACGTCACTGTTTGTAACTCTTTTGTAAGTTCTGAAGTGGAGGATTTGCTACTACACGCGGTCAATAGTGTCAGCAACAAAAAAGCGCCACCTATCTTGTTCAACAAAAATCTGGCAGGATTGCCCATTTGATTATCTCATAAAATAGCGTCGAGTTAAGAAATAAAAAATTAGAATTTGTTTGCTATCGTTAGAATATTAAAAATTGTAAATTATTTATTTCTATCACTAGGTAGAGTTTCTGCCCTGAGTTCGGGTGCTTTTAGTCACTCATAGTTTCTGACTAAACATAGCAATCCGTGTAGGAGTTACGAACAAAAAGATCCCCGACAACTTCGGCGAAGTCGGGGGAAGCATCATAAATTGCAATGCTTTGACATCCTCTCCCGCCTGAAGTCGGGAGATTCCCGAAACAGATGGATAGGTTCCTAATTCATCGACCCAGCTTACTATCAATTGTCCTTTCGGCTTCGCTAATTACGATCAACTTGTTTTTCCGCTTTTATCGCGCTAGTGCGTTGAAAAAGTAGTTGACACTCTCCGCCCTATAAGGACGGAGAGTGTCAAATCTGCGCTACCGCCAGCATGAAATGATAGTAGAATATTGCATCTGGGAGAAAAGTAGCGATCTGCCGTTCGCGTTCGCGGAGCGTGCGCTTTGCGCTCAGCGTGTCCGTAAGGACTCAGGGACTAACGCGAGTGCGTGCGCTTTGCGCTTAGGCAGCAGCGAAGCGATCGCCGAATTCGTGGGGATTTTGTTCAAAAAAGATTCGTTAAATGATGTTGGCTGTATTTAACGCGTTCAAGCTGTCCGTTGGCAACAAGGCATTTTGGACTACATCTTCGCCTAGCATTTCTCCCAGTCCAAAAGATACTTCATGAGTGAATCGATAGTGAAGCCCTGCGTAGATGCGGCTTAAAGAAGCTTCTAAACCGGCTTCGTAGAAACTATCATATGAGCGGACAACACCAGGTAGTTCTGACGAAGTCGTACTAAAGCTGTAATCTTCACCAAAAAAGTCTTCTAAAACTGCGACGGCAGCCCCGGCAACAATCGAGTGCCCTCCTATATACTCGGGAGTAGATGAAAGGTTGATCAGTGATATCCAGTCCGGATCGGCAACTGTGTCTGGATTGCCATCAGTGTCAGCTTCCCTAATGGCAGTAATCGGTCGCCAGAAATTATGGAAGTACTTGGAATCGATCACAGTAATGCCTGCGTCAGCCTGTGCTAAGTTTAGCAACGCAAAAAACCGAGCGTTTTCGACCAACGTATTCCCCTCTTTCAGGGCTATTTCTTCCCCAATCTTGTTCCAGAAACCCTGAATACTGAAGGAGTATGGGTGGTCAAAAGACCAAAACTTAGCAATTTCTGTTTGTTCTGGTGTGCGCGTTAAGCTATTGAGGCTGCCCAAAGACTTGACTTCATTAAGGTTCTGTGCATATAACTCACTAGTCAAATCAGGAGGACCATCCGTCCGATAGTCCAAAACTGAGGGGATGACAAAGGGAGTGACTTCGCCCCAATTTGTAAATCTTGCAGGCAGGTAGTTAGGAAAAGTTGGTCGCCACTCACCTGGTTGATCGCCTGGTATGTAGTCCTGCTGGGAATTAGACGAACCATCTTGGCTACGAGCAGCGAGGAGCTGATCGGCAACAAATTGTCCTAGAACAACGCCTTTATCCTCAGCCAAACCATCAGGAATTGCCGCCAGTGACTTACTTAGCTGCTGGTTCAACTCGACAGCTTGCTGTGGGTACAAATTGAGTAGTACACGATGTGCGGCAGCAGCAGCAGCAGCCTCTGGCGATGCCCCTTTTGCTTCTTTTGGCTCTACTTCTACCAGATAAGGCATGTAGCTTCGATCAATCGCGTTCACAGCGTCGTACACTGCCGCGTGCATAATAGCTAAATTGCGTGCTAAAACTGGCGGAAACAGCCGCTCAGTGTCGGCGGCGAGGTTCAAAGCTACTGCATTCCAAGTGATGATGACATCGCTATCTTCTGCAGAAACTTGCGTGCTAGCTAAATTGTTTTCTTCATTGCTTTCAACAACGGTGTTAGCAGGGTCAACTTGTGCAATCAGATGGTAAGAACCGGGCGCTACTACAGAGGGAACACGGAGCCTGGAATCGGCAAAATTTAGAGTAATGGTTTCCGACTCACCTGACCCCAAGCTTATATCTGGTTGAATAAAGCCTAACAGTTCATCTCTACCCTGTTGGGTACCAGAGTTCAGAGGTAGTTCAAGAACTGAGTTTGTTGATGCATACAGGTTCACACCGAAACGACCCTCGACACGCTCTTCACCTTGATTTGCGATCGTAATCTCCACTTCTCCTCTGTCGTCAGGAAGGCTTGTGATTTCCCTAATGTCACCAAACTGTATTACCAAATCCGCAAAAGATCCCGCTGTAGTCATAGAGGCTTTATTCCTTTACAAATGATGTGCTGATGTTCCCACAAAAAGCAGAAAATTTAATAGCTTTTTACAAGCATCTGATTTTTACAGACATAACTAAAATTATTTATGTCGGAAAAATTATGTCGGAAAAATTTTTCTAACTACTAGGCAAAAAATGCTTTGGTCTATGACAACCCCTAATCCTGGTCTGGTAAATGTATAGTAAGTGAATATACCACAAGGAAGCATAGGAGTGCGATCGCCCATTACAACACCTTTTAAACTATGGAGCATTTCAGCCTTTGTTGTACTAGTTCGTTCGCTATTTCTACGACATCCATTGCGCACCCCCATGACAAAGTCACACCCGCACCGCCATGTCCATAGTTATGAATGATGCTTGTGTCTTGTTCTCTTTCCAAACGGACATTCTGCCTTCTAAAAGGACGCAAACCTGCACGAACAGGCTCATTAAAATCAATTTGGGCATCTTTTAGCGCTGGCATAAACTCAACACATCGCCTCAGCATATCCCTTACTGGATCGTAATTTTCTAAGTTAATATTCAAATCCCATTTATCTGGTTCTACCAAACCTCCAAGAAGGAGGATGTTATCTCCTTTTGGCACTATGTAAATCATGTCCTCGTCGGAGGATTCTTCGTGGGATAACCAATGAGCGTTGGTGATTCGAGGTATCGTTTTGCCATCGTTGTAAACACGAATCCATGCTCCTCTAAGAGGATACATATCTTCATTAGTAAGTTCTATAGCTCCCAGACCTGCACAGTTGACAATCACGTCAACATCAAAGTCTTTTTTGAGCTTTTCTTCTTCATCTTTTAAATTGCCAGATATTTTCCTGGTTAACACCTGACCATCAGCTTGCTGAACTTCTTTAAGCAACCAGCCCATGAAAATATCCATATCAATCATGGGCGCAAGATGTGAATAAGCGTCTAGTAAACCTATCTCAGTATTGATTTGATTTTCTGTTATCAAAGCAGGAGTATGCACAAAATCATAAACTTTATCTTGCAGTTCGTTCGTTCTCGATTGAGCACTAGGATTATCCTTGACCAAATGCTTAAAATAAACCACTACAGGTCGCATAAAAACACCTGTTTCTGGCGAGGAGGCAAGATTAGCAAAATAATCGTAGGAAGCCATGCACCATTTCTTGGAGCGTGTGAGCGAGATTTGGTCGTGATCATCTTCACCTAGCGCTGGAGGCGGCCATTGCCACAAAGCTGCTGCGACAACTGAAGTTATTTCTGGAGCAAAATTAGATGCTACCAGTGTTACCTTAAATCCATTTCTTTGCAAACAAAGCGATGTCACGAGACCACTTACACCCGCACCAATAACAAGTACTCTGCCTTTATATTTTTGATGACTCTCAATTGTCATTTTTTTTCCTAAATTTATTGTCTTGCCAAAACTTCAATCATGCTTTGAAAAACTTTAGTAGTAAATCTGATATGATAATTAGTTAAGTTTTACAAATTAGGTCAAAAAATAGCGTGGAGGTAAAAAATCAAAAATTAGAAATTGTTTGCTATGGTTAGAGTATTAAAAATTCTAAATTACTTACTTCTATCACTAGGTAGAGTTTCTGCCCTCAGTTCGGGTGCTTTTAGTTACTCATAGTTTGTGAGTAAATAGGTTACGCGTGAACGAGGGCGTGAATTGCAGCGAAGATTTTGTGCAATCGCCTTCACAAATTCGTCACACTTAAGTGGTATAGCTTCAAATCTATCTACCAACCCCATGTAATTGACCTCTGGTCCGAAATAGGCGAGATACCAAGGTAAGGCGTCGGCGGCATTCCAGTTACTCAAGATTGTGTCAAAACCGCCCGCATAGCCCATGAATTCGTAGGCTTCGTTGCTGATCACATTGAGCACATTCCGAAACCTCACACTGTGCAAGCTCTTTGGGCATACCCGGTGGCACAAGCGACAATAAACGCCCACCTTCGGCGATCGCTTTGCAAGGGACACGCCGATTTTCAGTTTGCCTGTTGGACTTCTTTAGCCTCTGCTTTGAGGACGGGAGCATGTACTTAGGTCACACTGCATTAGGCGTCAAGCACTGTACATTCTGCAAACACCACCGCCAACAATAGCAACATCCAACTTGATCGCTCTTCAGTGTATTATCTGTTGTTAGTTTCCATAAATTGGTGTCGTCAGCAACAAAGCCAACGCAATTATTAAGGTTTTGTGTAACTCCTGCTACCAGTATCCTTCATCTATCTTAAATATGATTAACAGTGTATAAATAATCTCCTTTTAAACTGATTTAGAAATATAATTTTTGTTAAAAAATAGACAACAGAGTCAAAAGTATGGCAAGGCCAAATTAAGTCCTGCGGTCAAGCACAACGATATCCGGGAGCGTCCAAGGTAATGTTCACGCTCAGTACTCTCCCAGATAGTTAAGTTCTCCACGGAGTCGTAGAGAATTTTTGAGTAAAATTACTTATTGACGCAGTGGTTAATTTAACTTCTGATGAATGATCCAAGGTAACTTTTAAGCGAAACAACATCAACTTCATTAACCCTAATTATGCTCAATCAAGCAGAATTCCCACAGCAACAAACAAAGCCAACACTTGATTTGATTAATTTAACCGTATTATTTATAGCAGTATTGATTTTATCCTTCGCTGCAATCTTTATCAAATTGAGCGAAAACGAACTTGGTCCAAATGCCACAATCTTTAATCGCCTTTGGATAGCGAGTTTAACACTGTTGATGTGGAAAGGGATCAACAGGGCACGCAACACAAGACCCCACGACTCTGAAGTGCAACCAAAGTCATGGACAATTCGCGATCTAGCCCTCTTTGTGGTAGCATGTGGTATTTCTGCGCTGTGCTTACTCTCTTGGGCTTGGTCTCTGACTCAGACCAGTGTTTCCAACTCAAATTTATTACATAATCTCACCCCAGTTTTCGCTACCATAGGAGACTGCCTATTTTTGGGTCGTTACTTTGATGGCAAATTTCTGATTGGCTTAGCACTAGCATCAGGGGGAGCGATCGCCGTTGGAGTTGAAGATTTGCAAGTGTCTCCCGAACACTTCATTGGTGATGCTGTTGCTTTACTCTCTGCTGTGTTCTATGCTGGAAGCTTTCTGATTAGCGAACAGCTACTAAAGAAGTTTTCAGTGACAACTATACTCCTGTGTAATTGCGCTGTTGGCTGTTTGTTGACCCTCCCAATTGTCCTACTAAACGAAAATAAAGTTTTCCCCAATTCTGGTTTGGGATGGCTAGCAGTCATCGGTCTAGGTGTTCTCTGCCAAGTGATAGGTCAGGGAATTATAACTTATAGCCTGAAAAATTTTTCTGCAGGATTTGTTTCGCTTTTCTTGCTGTTGGAGCCAATTATAACTGCAATCTTTGCCTGGGAAATCTTTGGAGAAAGGTTAAGTATCCTCAACTGGGTAGCTTTTTTCGTGGTTTTGGCTGGCATATACCTAGCAAAATCAGGTAAAGGAGCTGAGCAGTAATGGGTCAAGAACCCACGGCAGACATGCCGTGGGCTTCAGGCTACTAAGTCCCAAAAGCCCTAGTTGACCAGACTACCATTTAGGGCAAGGGAGCGGAATTTATAGCGGTAAGAACCCGGAGTAAGGTACACAAAGAAATAATGAACCACAGATGGACACAGATGGACACAGATAAATAATTACTTCATTCAATTGAATTGCGCTATATCATCCTCAGTCTTGACCCAACATTTCTGGCTGGTCTGGCTGCTGAATCTTCAAAAGAGAATGGTGTTCATTCAGACATGATATTATTCAAGCTATGGCGATCGCTCTTAAGGCAGAACTAATTCGTAACTACTATCTACCCATTTCAGGGACGGGTAGATTTACTGATCCAACATTTTTAAGAGAACTTCTGGGCTGTCCATTTTGTCCATCACCACCTCAATGAAGGCAAGTTTGTCCCTAGATTGTTCGGCTTGTTGCAGTGCTGACTCTAACTCTGACTCGGTCTTTACCTTAATGCCCCAGCCATTGTTAGCAAAAACTTCATGGAGCTTGTGATATTTCCACGGCTGGATGTCATTGTATGGCATCTTCTCACCGTGGATATCACGCTCTATTGTGTATCCATCATTGTTGATCAGAAAAATAATTGGCTTGAGGTCGTAGCGTAATATCGTTGACAATTCTTGTGCCGTCATTTGAAACGATCCGTCACCAACTAGTAGGATAGACCGTCTTGAGGGAGCCGCACAAGCACACCCGAGCAGAGAGCCTACTGAGTAGCCAATAGAACCCCAAAGTACTTGTCCAACGAAGGTGGTTCCCTTTGGCAAAGGAACTACTGCGGCTGCAAACAAACAGGTTCCAGTCTCGGCTACCACAATGTCATTTTCTCTGAGGAAATGAGCCAGTCTGTACCAAAAACGCTGCTGTGTAATAGCTGCTGTTGAGTTGGGTTGTCCGGGAGTCATGAAGCCAGCATCCAAATTCTCCCTCTTCGGCTTTAAGTCCAGCGTTTTGGCATCGCGGTGCTTCAGGTGTTTGCTTAAAGCAGGTAGAAAATCCCCCATCGCCACGTTGTTATACAGCGCACGCTTAATTTTCAGATACTGCCCATGCACTTCAATCGTTCGACCTGGATCGAGTTTAGCGGAAAACTTCCCTGTGTTGAAATCAGTCATCAAAGCACCGATACTCAATACACAATCTGCTTCTTCAATACGTTTTCGCACATAGTCCTCAGTGGCAACACCGTTATATATACCAATGAATTGGGGATGCGTTTCCTCAAGAAGCCCCTTCCCCATGTTCATCGTGGCATAAGGGTATCCAGTGGCTTCTAGAAGCGATCGCAATTCCTCATGTAGGCGAAGGCGATCCACACCCACATCAGCGAGAATGACTGGTTTAACAGCCTTCTCCAACATCGCCACACTCGCATCAACTGCCTCAGCTAAAGTGGCAGGATCGCTCTTAAAGACAGGGGGTATGAATGAATCTGACGGTGCAGCCACTTCGTGTGATGCAACATCCATGGGTAGGGAGATGTAAACAGGTAACTTCTTGAGAAGGCAGACACCCAGAACTCTGTCAATTTCTGCTGTTGCATTCTCTTGTGTCAAATACGCTTGCGCCTCCGTTACCTTCTCATACATCCGGGCAAACATGGTAAAATTACCAGTGCCAAAAGTATGGTGGACAAGCGCCCCAGATGATTGTTTTTTAGTCGCAGGAGATCCAGTAATTGCTACAACAGGAACGTGTTCAGCGTAAGCGCCAGCAATCCCATTAATGGCGCTGAGTTCACCAACACCAAACGTCGTGACTAACGCTGCAATACCATTAATTCGACCATAGCCATCAGCAGCGTAGGCTGCGTTGAGTTCGTTGCAGGTTGTCACCAACTCAATGCCCGGCTGATTGACAATAGAGTCGAGAAATTCCATATTGTAGTCACCTGCGACACCAAAGATATGCTTGACACCAATCTGCTTCAGACGAAGCAGCAGATAGTCACCAACAGTACAGTTTGTCATTTTTTTAGCTTCAATTTATCGTCTTAGGAATACACATATTTTCTATAAAGTCCACTAGTTCAGACTTTTTTAGCAAACGCGGCATTTTGAACTGTGACTTGGAAGAACCTTGAGAAATAATTTTGTTTTTTAGTTGATTCAAAGTGTCTATTTTTGAAAACGTGATACTTTAAACAGACTAAACTTTATTAGTATTAGATGCGCTAGCTTATCTACTAAAAAGCAGATGTTGTAGAGAACATTAATTACTTACTTAGATTGATGACGGCACACCGTTGCTAGCTCATCCAGGAAGAGTTTTAGGCTCCACAGTGATGAAATGTTTGGTCGGTCAGAATATCCGCAACCGAACCAACCAACAGTAAACCAAAAAGTTTTTTCCAAAGGGCATCGCTAACTGAGAGTACAACCAGAACCACCAGCGAAGGCTATAATAAAAGCTTATTAATAACCCGACGATTCAAAAATGTGAAAGTATAGAGGTTCAACGTTATCAAGAATTTTTAATATTAAGAATTCGTCGCCCATTTTATCACTGCTTGAGTCAATCCATCTAAAGTATATTCCTCTGCTTCTACATCTACACGTCCGAATAAAGAACGACAAGTTTTAGAAGTTTGGGGACCAATGGAAGCAATACAAGCTCCCTTCAACGCATCAGCAACCAGAGATGATTGATTGTCTTGAGTATTTTCAGAAAAGATCTTTTCTGCTAGTTGATAAAAAAATTGCACAGTTTTGGAACTAGCAAAGGTAATAACATCCACATTTCCACTTTGAAGAGCTAATTCTGCTGAAGGAGGTACACTTTTGGGACAGCAAGATTGATAAGCCGCCACTTCTATAACTTCTGCTTTCTTGGTGGTTAATTCTTTCACCAAAACTTCCCGTCCGCCGCTTTCTACTCTGGGAAACAAAACCTTTTTACCTGTGAGTTCTTCGGGAAAGTTTTCCACCAACGAGTCGGCGACAAAGTTGGGAGGAATAAAATCTGGTTGCAGACAGCGTTGATTGAGACTTTTGGCTGTTTTCTCACCGACAACGGCAATTTTGATTTCAGCCAAAGCGCGAGCATCTTTACCCTGTGCGAACAGTCTTTCAAAAAAGTAATCTACGCCGTTGGTGGAAGTGAGAATTAACCAGTGAAAATTGGATAAATTGGCGATCGCATTATCCAAACCTTCCCAACTCGAAGGCGGACAAATTTCCAACGTTGGCATTTCAATGACAGTTGCGCCTGATGCAGTCAGAAGTTCCGTAAATTGGCTTGACTGTCCAGCTGCGCGTGTCACCAAAATTGTTTTATTGGATAAGGGAAGTTGGGTAGATGGGGTAGATGAGGGTTGGGTAGTGGACATGGTTTTGGGGTGCAAAGCGTTATCTACTGAGAAATCCGCTAATGATATTTTCTCAGGTTGTAGATAACTGCGTAATCCCACAACCTCGCCAATTACAATAACCACTGGCGACAACGACACACCAGATGTTTGCTCAAGTATATTGTCTAAAGTGCCTGTCCAAATTTCTTGTTGCCCAGTTCCTGCCCATCGGATAATGGCAATGGGTGTTGAGCGCGATCGCCCTTGTCGCAGCAGCCGATATAAAATCTCAGCCAGATGCTGTCCGCCCATTAAAATAACTAATGTCTCCAACCGTGACAGCGCTTCCCAATCCAAAGCATCTGGTTCGTGAGCTGTAAACACAGCAAAACAACGACTCATGACTGGATCTGTCAGAGGAATTCCTGCAAACAACGGCGCTGCTAGCGCTGAGGAAATTCCTGGTACAACTTCAAAATCGCAACCAGCAGCTTTCAACGCTTCGATTTCAGAAGTGCTGCGACCAAAAATAAATGGATCACCAGACTTCAGGCGAACAACTTGTTTTCCCTGCTGACAATACTTTACCAGTAACTTGTTAATTTCAGCTTGGGGCGTACTAGGTTGACCACCGCGTTTTCCTACATTGATCTTCAAACAATCAGGCGGTATGCATTGCAACAACTGGCCATCAACTAAGGCATCGTAAACCAAAACTTCAGCATTCGATAGAAGTTTATGAGCTTTTAGCGTCAGGTATGCTATATCTCCAGGTCCAGCACCTACGAGGTAGACTTTGCCCAATTGTTCAGCCATGATTTACGAATTATTTTTACTGATTTTTTGAAGAATACGATTAATTTGTTCTGCTTTTTCCGCTTGACGCTGTGCTTGGCATAAATCTCTAGCTTTTTCTAAATTAGAAATTGCTTCTGCTTTCTTTTCTTGGCGCATGAAAGCATTCGAGAGACGCAAATAAGCATCAACTTTTTTAGGAGCGCGATTAATCACTTCTTGAAACTGTTGGATTGCTTCTTCTAGTTTACCTTGCTGCATCAAAGTATCTCCTAGCAACAAGTGAACAACATCATTTGTAGAATTCAGAGAAATCATTTGACGAAAAGCGGCTTCTGCATCTTTATAATTTTCTTGCTTATAAAGATTCACTCCTTTTTGATAAAGATTTGACGTAATCAAAGTTTTCCAAGAAAAATAGCCAAGGATGGCAATACTAGAAATGACAGCAGTTATGGCAATAATATAACTTGGTTGAAAGTTGTCAAACATTGTGTTGAAAGTTCATTTAGAAAATGGATTGTGAAGAAGAATGTAGAACTCCGCAGCTAGGAACGTGCTTCCTTTTTTTTGGTCATGCCTTAAGTCTTTATGTTATCATGAATCTGTAAACACGGTAATAGGTCGATGCCATGTACAGAGCAGTTAAAGTTAGAATCTACCCCACTGATGAGCAAGAGTCTTATCTAGCTCAATGTTTCGGTAATACTCGATGGTTGTGGAATTATATGCTTAATGCAACAACCTCTGCGTACAAAGAAACAGGCAAGGGGCTTTCTAAAGCTGCAATGGATAAGTTGTTGCCGGGATTAAAAAAGGAGTATGAATGGTTAGGTCTTGCCTATAGTCAAGTATTGCAACGAGTAACCTTTAATCTCTCAAGCGCGTTTGTTAATTTTTTTGAGGGACGCGCTAAATATCCCAATTTCAAATCCAAGCATGGTAAACAATCTATCCAATATCCTCAAAATGTGAAACTAATACCACAGGATTCTGTGATTAAGTTTCCTGGGATTTTGGGCATAATTAAAGCCGTGTTTCACAAAGAGCTACCAAACGCAAAATTCACGACTGTAACAATATCAAAAAATGCAGATGGTAGATACTACGCTTCTATTGTGTTTAATCAAGAGGACAAACCAGTAGTTGCAGTTAATGAAGCTATTGGTGTTGACCTTGGACTCAAAAACTTTGCGGTAACTTCTGACGGGTCAAAATATGATCTCCCTAAGAAGCAACTAGCTTCTTTAGAGAAGAATAGAAAACGTAAACAAAAGAAGTTATCTAGAAAAACAGACAAAACTTCTAACAAGCGTCGTAAGGCTAAACGCTTAGTTGCAAAAATCTCTAGCAAAATAGCTAGAGTTAGAGAGGATTTTCTACACAAGCTATCTCGCAAAATAGCATACGAAAACCAAGTAATTTGTGTGGAAGACCTGGCAGTTAAGAATATGGTTAAAAATCCTAACTTGGCAAAATCTATAAGTGACCAAGGGTGGGGAATGTTTTTGACTATGCTCAAATACAAAGCAGAAAAATTTGGTCACACATACCAAGAGATAGGGCGTTTCTTCCCATCTTCTCAGCTTTGTAGCGAGACTCTACTCCCAATCCCAATGCTGCGAAATGGTTATGATTCATTGGGTATTAGATTTGTGGATTGCCCGCACTGTCAGAAGCAGCATGATAGGGACATCAACGCTGCAATAAATATCAGAAATGAAGGATTGCGATTATGGGCGTTAGGAACTAGCGCTTCTGCCCAAGGAGGGGATATAAGACCAAAGTCTTCTGGACGTAAAAAATCCACAAAGTCTGAGGCAATCCCCTGTGAGTTGGGAAGCCTACACTGCCCCCAGGGGTCAGTGTAGGTAGTTCACGATGTGCAACGGGAGGTTATTGATCGATGGCTGTAGAGCAATATCGGCAATATATTCGACATCTTCTTTCAGAACGGCAAAAGCGGGCTTCGATGCAGCAAAATGCCCAAGAGTATGAAGTGCAGACGATATTTGATGATCAGCAGGATCACTACCAACTACTTTATGTAGGCTGGCGTGGAAATAAACGTGATTTTGGCTGTATTCTGCATCTTGATATTAAAAGTGGGAAAATCTGGATTCAGCATGATGGCACGGAAGAGGGAATTGCCAATCGGTTAGTTGAAATGGGAGTGCCTAAGCAGGATATTATTCTGGCGTTTCATGAACCTTATGTGCGCCAATTTACTGGGTTTGGCACGAGCGAAGCATTATAAGACTTGGTAATTGTAGTTGGCTCATGATTCTTGGTGACAAGTTAAGCTTGTATATCTGTAGTTTCATTTTCATATATTTGACTTTTACCAAAGGTAAAATAAATTGAGATATCGAGTGCGTTAACCCAGTGTAACGCACCTTAAAACAAGTCTAAATTACGGTCAATTTTTAAGCAAAAAGACAAGCTATTGGAAAAATCAGATATTCCAGGAAAAACAGTTTCCAGATGAATTGGTAAAAGCCAGCGATCGCACTTTTGTCTTGCAAGTCCACTTGTCTACTTTGCCACCACATCCAAACCAATGCTACCAGATGAGTACTCACCAAAAAAAGAGAATTCACCTCAGCAAGGCGTAGGCTCCCAACCAAAATCATCCCTACATAGCAGACAGTTAACACCCAAAGAGCAAGATTAAAAACCGCTTGCTTACCGAGTTTGAGCGTGAAAGTTTGTATATTGTACAGCAGGTCTCCTTCCATATCGGGGATATCTTTAAAGATGGCGATCGCGAACGTGAAAACCAAAATAAACAATGTCAGCAACCACACAGCAGACGGAATTGATAGAAACGCTGAATTTTGCGTTTTACCACCAGCAGATAACACCCAATTAAAGTGCAAAAACAACCCTAAATTAACAATTGACCCGCGCACTGAAAAAATACACAGCGCTGCCCAAAAAGGAAACCGCTTCAAGCGAATTGGCGGCAAAGAATAAGCAGTGCCAATCGCCAAACTCATACCCACCATTCCCAACAAAAACGGTCCTTGAAGCCAAGCCAACAGCAACGCCAAAACTCCAGTAATAGCTACAATCAATTTACCTGTAGCTGGAGAAAACTCCCCAGAGGCAAGAGGCAAATGCGGCTTATTAATCTTGTCAATTGCCACATCCTCAAGTTGATTCAGCCCCACAATATAAACATTGCCACATAGACAGGCAATCCACGCTCCCAAAAGAGGGAGTATGGGCGTAGTGGCTTGCGCTTGTACAAGATTGGAAAATAGAGACAGGGCAATCAAATACAACCCCAATACACTCAAACTCGTGCCAATAATCGTGTGAGGACGCGAAAACTTCCAAAAACTATAAAACCAACTCGCCTGAAACCCTGGCTGTGAAACCTGACTCATTATCTCCTCTCTTTGCGCTCTCTGTTGCTTGGTACGGTAGCCTGCGGCACGCCGCTGCGCGGTCTACGTTTATTTATTTCCACACAACAACCCAAACCGAATTAACCCGCGCTCATAACCCTGACGCATCAACCCCAGAGACAGCGCTCCTTGAATTGTGGTCCAACCTGAACACAGCAAACCCCAAATCGCCTTTGGAGAAAACGCTGAATCAATGACTATATCCCAAAACGGAGCAACAGCTTTCGACCAATCAGCAGTGCGAATGTTTTGCAACCCAAGTTGACTGGCGATCGCCTCATACTGCGGCAAAGAAATCACATAAGGCAAGCAATACACTCGATAAATCTCCGCCAAGTGCTTCTCCTCATCCGCTGTAAGTGGTGAATTCTCAATTGGTCGATGACACCAAGTCACCATAATCAACGTTCCACCAGGTTTGAGTACCCGATAGCACTCTTGCATAAACTTGGTTTTATCGGGCATATGCTCACCACTTTCGAGTGACCAAACCAAGTCAAAAGAGTTGTCAGGAAAAGGCATTGCTTGAGCATCAGCGACTTGAAAATGAGTCCTAGAACTCAACCCAAACTCAGAAGCGCGTTCTGTCGCTCTTGCAGCTTGCACCGGACTCAGAGTAATTCCTGTCGCCCTAGCATTAAATTTTCCTGCCAGATACAGAGAACTACCACCAATTCCACAACCCACGTCTAGGATATTTTCAGCTTGCTGTACTCCAGACCACTTGAGCAGTTCCTCGATTAAGTCAATTTGCGCCTGACGGCGGTCTTTTTTCTCCTTGCCATCTGCACCGTAGTAGCCGTGGTGCATATGTTCGCCCCATATTTCCTCCCACAGACTGGAGGAAGCATCGTAAAACTGCTGAATTTGCTGGTAAAGTGTTGCACTCATGAAGAAAGCGGTGTAAAGAAGAAGCAAATTTTAAAAATACATACTGGTAGGCTACCATGTGTGTTTTTAATTAAATAAAGGTGTTTTTGCTTTTAGGTAAGAGAAACCTTAACCCTGTCACAAATTAATGTTAAATTTTTAACCTTAGATATGACTGTATCTCGCACAATTTGCTTAGGATTTATAGCAATGGTCGCTATAGGTACTATCCTGCTGATGATGCCTTTTTCTACCAGTAGCGGTACGTGGAATGACTTAATTGTGGCATTATTCACTTCGACATCAGCAGTTTGTGTCACAGGGTTATCGGTAGTAGATCCTGGGACCTATTTTTCTTTTTGGGGTCAATTATTTATTGCGCTATTAGTACAAATTGGTGGTTTAGGCTATATGACAACCACCACCTTTTTAATTCTGCTTATTGGTCGTAAATTTGACCTAAAACAAAAAATTGCTATTCAACAATCATTAGACCGACCAGGAATGCATGGGAGTACCCAAATTATCCGCTCGATTATTGCAACAACCTTAATATTTGAAATCACAGGAGTCTTTTTACTGTTACCAGCTTTTGTTCCCCAGTATGGATGGGATAAGGGAATTTGGTTAGCTATTTTTCATAGCATTAACTCTTGGAATAATGCAGGTTTTAGTTTGTTTAAAGATAATTTGATTGGATACCAGTCCTCGGTTTTAGTTGTTTTCACAGTGACGGTATTGATTATCTTTGGGGGAATTGGTTACCAGGTCATTTTAGAAACTTACTTTTGGTTACGCGATCGCTTGCTCAAAAAACCTGCCAAGCTAGTATTTTCCCTTGATTTTAAAGTTGCAACAAG
Organism: Scytonema sp. HK-05; assembly: GCF_963872035.1. NCBI lineage: Bacteria > Bacillati > Cyanobacteriota > Cyanophyceae > Nostocales > Scytonemataceae > Scytonema > Scytonema sp. HK-05. The sequence goes on along the minus strand of NZ_CAWMYC010000160.1, from coordinate 5,384 downwards.
CACAACATTAATTCTTTTAATACTTGGGACAATTGCATTTTTCTTTGTAGAGTTAAGAAATCCGGAAACATTTGGATCTCTTAATATTGGTGACAAGTTATTAGTAGCTTGGTTTCAATCAGTGACTCCTAGAACTGCTGGATTTAACACTATTGATATTGGCAAAATGACTACTGCAGGTCTATTTATTACGATTGCATTTATGTTTATAGGTGCAAGCCCAGGCGGTACAGGAGGCGGACTCAAGACGACTACTTTGAGAGTCCTCACCAGTTGCACCAAAGCAATTCTCCAGGGTAAAGAAGAAGTTTTATTATATGATCGCAAAATAGCAATAAATTTAATTTTAAAAGCTGTTGGTGCTTTGATTGGTTCAGTGGCAACCGTAATTGTATCTACTATTTTAATTGCACTGACAGAGCCAGAATTGGAATTTATTCAAATCTTGTTTGAAGTCGTGTCAGCCTTTGCCACAGTAGGTCTTTCCACTGGAATTACGGGGAGTGTGTCTGTAGCCGCAAAGCTGATATTAATTGTGACAATGTATATTGGTAGAGTTGGTATTTTGCTGCTGATGTCAGCTATACTGGGCGATCCACGTCCTACCAGCATTCACTATCCTGAAGAAAACTTACTTGTGGGATAGTCAAGAGTTAGGCAGTGGGGAAGACGAGGAAGAAATAATAACTCATTAGATGCAAGTATACCGAAATGATAAAATATAGAGATCAGGCAAAAAAATTAATTAATTAAATAAAAAATTAATTGATTCGGGAAAACCGAGTTTTTGCCTTAAATAAAACAGTGTTAATAAGGATAACAACTGTGGATTTGGCGTCATTGGGATTTTTTCGCAGTCTGCGTAAAGACAATCACCAGTTTGCTGTGATTGGGTTAGGTCGTTTTGGTCGCTCAGTCTGTTCAACACTGCATAAATTCGGCTATCAAGTGCTGGCTACGGACATCGATGAAAAGCGGGTATCCCAAGCGTTGACTGAGCAGATAACTGCTCATGCTTTGCAACTAGATTCAACGGAACCAGCTGCACTGCGAGAAGCTGGAATTTTTGAATTTGATACAGTCATTGTAGCCATAGGAAATTACGTTCAGGAAAGCATTATCACAACTCTAAATGTGAAGGAAGGTGGTGTCCCCCATGTCGTGGCAAAAGCCTCTAGTGAAGTTCATTGCAAGTTGTTGAGTAAAGTGGGAGCAGATCATGTTGTATTTCCCGAATATGAAGCAGGTAGAGCTCTTGCGCGAACACTCACAAAACCGGCAATTCTAGACCGATTTGACCTTGACCCAGATAACAGTATTGTAGAAATAATCGTGCCAGACGAATTTCACGGCAGAACAATCGCCGAACTACAACTTCGCAACCGCTATGGTTTAAATTTGCTCGCTGTCAGTCAAGATGGGAAATTCCAAATTAATCCTAACCCCAACAAGCTTCTTGAACGTGGTTCAGCCATGGTTGTGATTGGGTGCAATAAAGACATTAATCGCTTACCGATTTGAAACAGATTTAAAACAAATTTAAAACAGATTTAAAACAGATTGTAGTAGGCACTCTTATCGCCTACTACAAACCCATGATTTATTTTCCTACACTCGTTGCTTCTGGCAAAATTAACATTGCATCACCAAACGAGTAAAAGCGGTATCGAGATGCAATGGCTTCTTGATATATTTTTAACAAACGTTGCCGACCAATTAAAGCACTCACCAACATCAGCAAACTAGAACGTGGTAGATGAAAATTGGTAATCAAACCCTCTACGACGCGCCATTGATAGCCTGGGTAAATAAACAAGTTTGTTTTGCCACAAAATGGTTGCAACTCGCCTTTGGCGGCTGCTCCTTCTAATGCCCTTACTACTGTTGTACCCACAGCAATAATTCGACCACCAGATGCCTGAGTTGCACGGATTTGCTCTACCGTTGAGGAAGGTACTTCAATCCATTCTTCATGCATTTTGTGAGTTTTTATGTCCTCCACCTCCACAGGGCGAAATGTCCCCACCCCAACGTGTAATGTTACAAAAGCTTGATGAATTCCGCGATCGCGCAACCGCTCTAGTAATTCTGTTGTAAAATGAAGCCCTGCTGTGGGAGCTGCGACTGCTCCTGGAGTTTTTGCGTAAACCGTCTGATACTGTTCGTTTTGAGCATCAGACGCAGTGATGTAAGGCGGTAGAGGAACTTCTCCAAATACATCCAACAATTCCACTAAGGACATCCCATCTGGCAAATCAAATTGCAACAGACGCCCACCAGTCGCCTCATCTGTTTCTAGAACTGTAGCAGTCAAGTCAGGTGGGGATGAGGAGGATGTTGTTCCCTTCTCTCCCTCATCTCCCCCTACTCCCCTTGGTTCAAAAAGAATCTTTGCTCCCGCTTTAAAACGTTTCCCTGGCTTGACTAGGGCTAACCAACAATTATGCTGGCGTTCCTCTAACAGCAGCACCTCTATCTCCGCGCCAGTGGATTTACGACCATACAGCCGCGCTGCCATGACTTTTGTATTATTCATTACCAGCAAATCTCCTGGATACAGAAGCTCTGGCAAATCTCGGAAAATATGGTGTAGGGGTGCCGCGTCTGTACCTGTAGTAGGAGAATTTACTACCAAAAGCTTGGAACTATCCCTAGGAACCACTGGGTTTTGGGCAATGAGTTCTTGAGGTAATTCATAGTCATACCCAGATAGAGAGATCTCGAATTCCACGTCTTCCTTCTTATGGCTAAATATTGTGTTTAAATTGCTTTTTGCTCGTTGTTGCTGCATTGATATATGAACTTTATCAAATTACCAGGTTTTAGCTGCTGTTGATAGAGAACTATCGGGGATCAACGCTCAATGAGTTTCCGTGGCTTTGATCTGGATGCTGGAAAATAACACGCAAACACCTTTATAAAAATTGGGTAAACCTCCCCATCTAAAAACGGGGGCTTTTACCCTAGCGGGTACAGGGGTCTGTATACGAATAATAAGGATGTACGATTGGCTTTGATCCCAAGCACCAAGATGGAATACTTGTATTACCTGGCAAATGCCAGTCTAACTCTAAGGGTTGTTCAATTTTTGCACGCTAAACCCCAAATACCTGTTTCGTTCCTCACCGTAATTCATCAGATTGATGGTTGGGTGGTTAGGGTCAAACTAAAGCGTCACCTCTCGCCTCAAGAAGAGGGCGACATTCGGGCTTTCTTAAGTGAATTAGGAATTAGCTACGAGCCGCCGATGCGAGTCCAAATGGCACTTTGGAGTTTGGAAGCGGGACAGTGTCCAGTTGACGTCATGCGTCGCTACCAAGTCGCGATTGTCTCTCATGGTAAACCGGAAAAAGAGGAAATAGAGGCGTTCCGGCAACAGTTCGTCAGGGGATTGGGCTATTGTCCAGAAACGCTGGCGTGATACCTTCAAGTTTTAACACCTGCTATGTTAAAGATTATGGTAAGCAGTAATTGATAATTGAGGTATTTTCTCTTTATCGGTTACTGTTTACCTTGGCTCTAAATTAAATAGATATAGACGTGAATCGCTAGTGGAAGCTGTAGCGGTTCTGGTGTTGAGTGCAACACATTAAGAAATAAGAACCACAGATGCACACAGATGTAGACGCCGGAGGCGGTGAGACAGCGCTGCAGGAGGGTTTCCCGACCTAGGCGACTGCGAACCCGAAGGGCTTCCCGGAGGGTAGACAGATAAATAATTACTTCATCCAAAGGAGAAGCGGTATATATTACAGGACAAAACACCGACTCTTTTATTGGTTTAAGTATCAAAAGCCGCTTTGATGTATTCCTGTAATATCAACAGGTGTTCACCCACTGATGAACTGGCTATGGCTTCTTGGGCAATTGTCAGCCCAAGTAACTCTTGTGACGGTTGATAGCATACAATAGCGACATCAAATCGGCAAGGGTAGTCTGCCTTCTCAGGATATTTAGCTAAAAACATCAAGGCTGTATGCCAGAGTTTTGTTTGCTTCTGTTTTGTGAGGGCGTTTCTTCCCCCTGCATCCCAATTTCCTTGGCTACGAGTTTTGACTTCGACAAATGCCAAAACGGGAGATGAGGAAGCTTTCCCCAAGTCTTTTTGTCTGCTTGTGGCTTTGTCTTCTCCTGCTTCCCCATCGTATTCGGCAATGATGTCGATTTCTCCTTGTCGGTAACGCCATCGACGATGCAAAATCACCCAACCATTGGATTGTAACCATTGGGCTACCAGGTCTTCTCCTGCGATACCTATATCGGGATAATGATATGGAGGATGTGCCATTAGCAAAAAGTACGATGAGTAAGTTAAGGTATCAGATGTGCGTAAGCATACTCAATTTATTGCTTTGGGTTGTGATTTGCATCACTGTATCTCTAGGTTTTGCAGGTTTTGCGCCAGAAGCTTTAGCACTTGACTACAACAAAGAAAGTTTGATAGAAGCTGGTTTCTCAGGACGTGATTTAACAGACTCTAGCTTTTCTCATGCTAATCTCCGCAGCAGCAACTTCAGCAACGCTAATTTAAGCGGTGTCAGCTTCTTTGCTGCAAATCTGGAATCAGCAGATCTTGAGGGGGCTAATCTCACAAATGCTACTTTAGACTCGGCTCGTCTCATCAAAGCAAATTTGACAAATGCGGTGTTGGAGGGCGCTTTCGCTGCTAACGCCAAATTTGATGGTGCGATTATTGACGGAGCAGATTTTACTGATGTGCTGCTGCGTAGGGATGAGCAAGATAAATTGTGCAAGGTAGCCAAAGGTACTAACCCAACGACAGGACGTGACACCCGCGATACTTTGTTTTGTCCATAAACAGTAACAAAATTTAATTGTGGGGTTAGAAAACTTAAGCCAAAACCCTTCTAAAATCTCGTTTCCAGGTTCTACCTGGAAATGCAATTTAAGCGGCTCTGCCGCAACTAAGCAAGGCAGAGCCTTCTAATGGTATTCTAAGCCTCTGACTGGGAACAAGGCAATCTCTCAAAGCATTCTCACTTACTGACTTTCATCTTAAGTTGACACCCATGGCTGCGCCCCTACCTTGTGGTGCATACAGCCCAGAATCCCTATAGGTGAGACTGGATCAGCTGCTTAATTTGTTGCACAATGTTGGTGCGATCGTAATGGCGGATCGCCGCTGCACGAGCAGCATCACCTAAGCGCTTGCACAAATCATCATTGCGCAATAGTTCCAAGCATGCTTGGGCAAAAGCTTTGGGACGATCGCGCATCAAAAATTCCTGTCCATCCTTCATTTCCAATCCTTCTGCCCCTATGCTAGTTGCGACAATTGGTTTGCCATAAGCGGCGGCTTCTATCATTTTGACCGGAAAACGAGACGCAAGCCCCTGGCTTTAGACATGGGGATAAGTCGCCAG
>NZ_CAWMYC010000159.1:0-41596 GCF_963872035.1 Scytonema sp. HK-05 | reverse complement strand
GGGCTTCCTCCCCATGTTTGGAAAACAGGGGCTTCCGCCCTTTTATTTTCGGTGAGTATTTACTTTAGGTTAGTTTACTCAAAATTACGTAATTTTAAGTTGAATTACGTTATTAGTGTATAGCTAATACATTTGAAAGAAATTAATGTTATTCCCACGCGTCAAACAGGAGGAGAACTTGTGATTGATGAGGTGAAGAAGGCTAAACCCGAAGACTGTTTGGCTGGGGGTGGGGAGATGGGAGCGCTGATGCGATCGCTCAATTGGTCAACCACTCTATTGGGTCCAGTCAGTCGTTGGCCGCAAAGCTTGCGTACCGCTGTGAGTATCCTCTTGGCCTCGCGCTTCCCGATGCTGATTCATTGGGGACCAGAGCTGGTGCAATTCTACAATGACGGCTTCCGTCCCATCCTCGGTGACCTCAAGCATCCTGGGGCACTAGGACAGCCTGCGTATCCTTGGTGGACAGAAATCTGGGACGTGCTTACTCCGATGTTCGAGCGGGTTTTGGCAGGTGAAGGCACTTGGTATGAAAACCAGTTAATCCTCCCGAACCGCAACGGGTATATCGAGGAGACGTACTTCACGTTCTCCCACAGCCCCATTCGTGACGAGTCGGGTCGTGTCGTCGGCATTTTCCAGGCTGTTACTGAAACCACAGAACGCGTGCTGGATGAACGACGCCTGCGGACGCTGCACGATTTGGGAATCAATACCGCTACGGCGCAAGTGACCCAAGAAGCTTGTAGAATTGCGACTGAAACTTTAAGCCAGAACGCTGCTGATATTCCCTTTGCCCTACTTTATCTGTTAGATGAGAGTAGGAGACAAGCGCATTTGGCAGGAACAGCGGGACTGGAACCTGATACACCCGCTAGCCCTCGAGTTATTGATCTCAGTGCCGAAGACAAACCTGGCTCTTGGCCTTTAGCACGAGTAGCACGCACCGGACAAACCGCACAAGTAGACAATTTGGTAGCTCAATTTGGTGCTTTGCCAGGTGGTCCGTGGCCAGAATCGCCCTGTGTAGCGCTTGTCTTGCCAGTAGCACAACCTGGTGTCACACTGCCTACTGGTCTTTTAGTCGTTGGTATCAGCCCTCGACGTGCTCTTAACGACACCTATCGCAGATTTTTAAGCTTGGTTGCAGGGCAGATAGCAACAGCAGTTGCCAACACTCGCGCCTTGGAGATGGAACGCAAACGCGCTGAAGCCTTAGCGGAACTCGACCGCGCCAAAAGCCAATTTTTGGCTAACATGAGCCACGAACTCCGCACTCCCCTTAACGGGATTTTGGGTTATGCTCAAATCCTCAAAAAAGGCAAAACTATCACAGACCAGCAAAAGAGTGGTCTGAACATTATTCATCAATGCGGTGAACACTTGCTCAATCTGATTAATGATGTTTTAGACATCTCAAAAATTGAGGCTCGGAAAATGGAACTTTATCCCAAAAATTTTCATTTTCCGGAATTTCTGGAAGCAATTGCGGAAATCTGCCGCATTCGTGCTGAACAAAAAGGTATAGAATTAATTTACGAAACTTTAACACCGATTCCTAAAGCCGTCCGAGCAGATGAAAAGCGGTTGCGACAAGTTTTAATTAACTTACTTGGAAATGCAGTTAAGTTTACAGAACAAGGCTACATTACTTTCAAAGTTGGCTATCATCAAGAAAAATTCCGCTTTCAGGTAGAAGATACAGGCATTGGTATTGCTAAGGAGAAATTAGAAGAAATCTTTTTACCATTCCAACAGGTGGGTGAAAAAATCCGCGAGACTGAAGGAACAGGATTGGGACTGACAATTAGCCGTCAATTAGCTGAGTTGATGGGCGGCGATCTGAAAGTAGAAAGTACACTAGGCAAAGGAAGTGTTTTCTGGTTGGACTTAGATTTACCTGAAGTTGAATGGACTGATGTTGCTGATATTTCGGAAAACAATATCATTGGTTTCAAAGGCTTGAAGCGGAAAATTTTGGTAGTAGACGACAAGTGGGCAAATCGTTCTGTGTTGGTCAATATGCTAGAGCCTTTGGGGTTTGAAGTTTTAGAAGCAACTGACGGTTTAGACGGTTTAAACAAAGCTCATCAATTTCAGCCAGATATCATTTTGTTGGACTTGGTGATGCCCGTGATGGACGGCTTTGAAGCGACCCGTCGCCTCAGGATGATGCCGGAGTTGGAAGGGGTTGTGGTGATTGCCATCTCGGCGAGCGTTTTTGATTTCGACCATCAACAAAGTCGGGAAGTCGGTTGCGACGGTTTCCTCCCCAAACCAGTCCGGGAAGCAGACCTTTTGGAAAAAGTACGGGTTCACTTGGGGTTGGAATGGGTTTATGAAGAAATAGACAGCAAGGTACAACTTAGTAGTGAGAACTCAGGACTGAGTACTCAGGACTCTCTTGTGGTTCCACCTGCACAGGAAGTCGCTAGCTTACTTGATTTGGCGATGAGGGGCGACCTCAAAGGCATTATTCAGGAAACCACAAGATTGCAGGAGTTGGATCAGCAATGGGTGCCGTTTGCCACACATCTGCGTCAACTTGCTAAAAGTTTTAAAGGAAAACAAATTCGGCAATTTTTAAAAAATATTAAGAGTTAAAAATATTAAGACTTGAAAATATTAAGAGGTTTAAATGAGTTTTAATAATCATGAAAAAGATGTCATCTTAATCGTCGATGACACTCCCACCAATTTACAAATGCTGTTTGATTTTTTAGAAGATTCCGGCTTGAATGTTGTGGTGGCTGAAGATGGGGAAAGTGCGATTGAAATGGCGGAATACGCCCCGCCCGACTTGATTTTGTTAGATGTACTCATGCCGGAAATGGACGGTTTTGAAACTTGCCGACGCTTGAAAACGAATCAAATCACTCAAGATATTCCTGTCATTTTCTTGACTGCCCTAAGCGATAAGGTGGATAAAGTTAAAGGATTGAAACTTGGGGCAGTGGATTACATCACCAAGCCCTTAGAGCATGAAGAAGTTTTAGCTCGGGTAAACATCCACCTACGCCTGCAAAACCTAACGAAAAGACTCACAGAGCAAAATCAGCGTTTGGAGGTGGAAGTTTCTGAGCGTAAGCAAATAGAGGAAGAACTGCAATGCCAAAAAGATGAATTAGCCAACTGGAAAAATCGCTATGAAGCACTCATTCAGGCAAGTGGTCAGATAATCTACGACTGGAATCCTTATACCAATGAGGTCACCTATGGCGGCAACTTAGAGCAGATATTAGGTTACGATCTAGAGGAGATGTCAGGAGGTTTAAACCAGTGGCTAGAACTCATTCACCCTGAAGATAGAAACCCCTTTCAGCAAGAGAATAACTGCGTTTTATCTACAAAAAAGCCATTTCATTTGTCATACCGTGTTTGTCGCCAAGATGGCACTTACATCACAGTTGAGGACAAAGGGTACTTCTTTTTAGACAGTGCAGGCAATATTGCTCAGATGGCTGGCTTTATTATTGATATCACCGAGCGTAAACGAGCAGAAGAAGAGCGTGAGCAAGCTTTTCAAGCGCTTCAAGAAAGTGAAGCCCGCTTTAGACGCTTGGTTGAATCTAATATTATTGGGATTATTTTAACAGAGTTGAACGGCAAAATTACAGAAGCCAACGATGCCTTTTTGCAGATGGTGGGATATGAACGGGAAGAACTGCTAAAAGGAAAATTGCATTGGGATAAAATGACTCCAGCAGAATATAGCGGTTTGGATGAAAGGGCGATCGCAGAATTAGCCTGTTCTGGAATTTGTACTCCTTTCGAGAAGGAATTCATTCGCAAAGATGGTAGCCGTCTTCCTATTGTGATTGGTGGTGCGCTTCTAGAAGAGTCGCAAAAGAGCATGGTTGGTTTTGTTCTCGATATGACAGAGCGCAACCAAGCAGAACAGAAAATCCGCGAACAAGCCGAGCTGCTTGATATCACGACAGATGCAATTATTGTGCGAGACTTGGATAACCAAATCCTATTTTGGAACAAAGGGGCTGAACGTCTGTACGGATGGAAGGCACAAGAAGTGCTGAGCAAAAATGTCAATGAGCTTTTATATCAACACGAAAGCTTATCTCAACTCTCTAACATTCAGACAAGTTTGGCGGATAGTGGCTCTTGGCAAGGTGAGTTACATCAACTTACAAAAGATGGCAAGGAAATTATCGTTGCTAGCCGGTGGACTTTAGTGCGCGATGAAAATGGACAACCCAAATCCATTCTTACGGTTAAGACTGACATTACAGAGAAAAAACAACTCGAAGCGCAGTTTCTCCGGGTTCAGCGCCTAGAGAGTATCGGTACCTTGGCAAGCGGTATCGCTCATGACCTCAACAATGCGCTCACACCTATGCTGCTGAGTGTACAACTTTTAGAAAAAAAACTCTTGGATGAGCAGAGTCAGCAGTGGCTTTCAATACTTACAACAAATATAAAACGTGGAGCAACTTTGGTCAAACAAGTGCTGTCATTCGCACGCGGAGTTGAGGGTGAGCGTACATCCCTACAGGTAGAGCATATAATCTCAGAAATTGAGCGTATTACTCAACAGACATTTCCCAAAAGCATTGAAGTCCGCACCCATGGAACAGCGCAAAACCTTTGGAGTATCACAAGCAATACGACTCAACTGCACCAAGTTCTGATGAATCTCTGCATTAATGCTCGTGATGCTATGCCTAATGGCGGTCTCCTGGAAATTTCTGCGAAAAATCTTTGCATTGATAGTCATTATGCCCGAATGAATATTGAAGCTAAGGTCGGTCCCTACGTTGTCCTAACAGTATCTGATACGGGAGTTGGGATTAATAGAGAAATCATTGAGCGAATTTTTGAACCATTTTTCACAACAAAAGAAGTGGGCAAAGGTACAGGTCTTGGTCTTTCAACAGTCATGGGCATTGTTAAAAGCCACGGCGGTTTTGTCAATGTCGTTAGTGAAATCGGAAAGGGGACAAAATTCCATGTGTACTTACCCGCAACGCCGACAACTCAAACAGATGGTTTACTCACACCTGATCATGAATTACCGATTGGACTTGGAGAATTGATTCTTGTTGTTGATGACGAAGATTCAATTTGTGAGGTGACTAAAACAGTGTTGGAAAACTATGGCTACAAGGTTTTAGTTGCTAAGGATGGAATTGAGGCACTGGCGCTGTATACGCAACATAAGAAAAAAATTAGTGTTGTGTTAATTGATATGATGATGCCGTCTATGGATGGTTCAACTACGGTCAAAGTATTAAAAACGATGAACCCACAGGTTAAGATTATTGCTGTTAGCGGACTTGTGACCTCTAAGATGGCTCAACTCCTTGGTAATAGTGTCAAAACCTTTTTATCAAAGCCCTACACGTCAGATGAGTTGTTGAAAAAGTTACAGTTCGTTCTCAACAGCAACTAAAAAACCAATTTAAGTAGGTCGGTACAAATAAAGTTAACTCGTTAAGGCAGTCATTAGTCATTAGTCATTAGTCATTAGTCATTAGTCATTAGTAAGGGTTGGTGGCGTTTTTACATTTCTTAACTAGCTGGTGTTTATTTCCACCTATCTACTTAATTTCTATTTTACCGCTAGCTAAGCTAAAATCGTGTCTCGTACTCAAATAGGAGACGACTTTCGTCTGCTAAATTAGTTGAGCCTCGCACCAGAATATCGTCATTAACTCTATATAAGAGGTTGTAATTGAAAGGCTGATCACCCAAGAAAACTGCCGATAGAGAAACAGATAAATTCCTACTAATATCAAACACACCTTCTGCTGCTAAGCCGAGAACTGAAGCTGATTCTTGGTTCGAGATAGAGGTAGGATAGATACGAAACTCACTAAAGCCAATCGCCTGTCCTAGCGCAGTAATGCTTCCTTGCAAACTACCGAATATTGTAGAACCAGCTAGGGTGGCAATTCCAACTGTTGCGTCTGCTTGATTCAAGCTATTAATAATAGAACCGCCCAACAGGGAAATAATTTCTGCTTCACTACGGCTGGGTTGGCTGGTCAATTCTAGATTATCAGATAATTGACTCGCTGGTCCTGTTGCTCTGGCTTGAACGCGAACGGTACGTAAAGTCCCAAAGTCAATTGCAGAAACATCACTGATTTCGCTAGAAAAAGGAGATCTCAAAGTGCGACCACTTGTTCCTCCCGTTGTCTCCGGTACAAGTGCTACAAGCCGAACATCTAGGACGGGGTCGAGTCCTCGACTGGGAGTAAACTCCGCAGTTTGTTCATAGCCCCGATCTAAGGTAAACTGAGCTGTAAATAAGTTAACCTGTCCTCCTGTAAGACGAATGACTCCTTGGGGCAGAGGCTTCGCTAACGTACCATTAATAGTCAAATTGCCTTTTGCGTCAAAGGTGAGTAGAGATGGACTCAACTCGCCTCCTGGTACAAAGCCGCCGAGTATGGGCGCAGTGGAGACACGAACATTGTTACCTAGAATCAGCCTTAAACCATCAAACTCTATAGGTAAATTAGGTCGAGTCGCAGTAGCCGTTGCGTTACCTCCTTGTGTACCTGGTTGTTCTAAGCCGAAAGTCGTTGTTGCGCCATCAGGTGTGCTAGTTCCTCCCGTATTTGTTGGTTGTGCGCCGAAAGTCGTTGTTGCGCCATCCGGTGTGCTAGTTCCTTGCGTATTTGTTGGTTGTGCCCTGAAAATAGTTGTTGCGTTATCTGTTGCGTTCCCGTTTTGTGTACCTGATGGTTTTGCACCAGCTGTATTGGATTGTCCAATCAACACCTGACCATTGTTGAGCTGAATCGTTCCGCCAATGTCAGGGGATAGCGCTGTTCCACCAATGAGGACATCACCACTGACACCTCCTTGATACAGCCCTTGAACATTCAAATTCAGATTGTTTACTGATACGGTGAGGGGATTTGTTGCGGCTTCGGCTTGTGCTGCTTGACGTGCAAAAATGGGAAGGACTCCCGCAGCAGTCACTGCACCCTTATTGTATTGCCCTTGAAGGCTCTCAACAGTCAGCGTATCGCCGTTAAATTGGAGTGTTCCTGTGACATTTGTCAAGGGGTCAGGTAAAGCTTGAGCCTGAAAAGTTGCATTATTAACTGTGGCGACTCCGTTGATAATCGGCTGGTTTAAAGTCCCTTGAACATCTACATTCACTTGCCCTTGACCATTCACCCAAGTGACTTGCTGATTGGTAAACAAGTTTAACAGCGCCAAGCCTTCATCCTGCACTCTGGCGTTGATGCTGATTTGATTGCTATCTGGTTGAACTGAAGCAAAAGGCAACCCAAAAGGTACGCTACCTGCAATCTGAACTGGCTGTGTCCCAGTCACCAACACGGTACTGCCAAAATTGAGACGAGCATTGTTATAATTGAAACTCACTTGCCCAGTCTGCACTGCTTGTTTGTTGATAGTACCATCCACCAGCGTCAGTTCACCGATCGCTCTGGGGTCTTTTAAATCACCACCTAAAGTAGCGACAGCATTCACATTCCCTGTGACATCGACTGGATATCTTTCTATAAAAGGCTGTAGAAGTGATAAAGGTAAACTTGCGACACGCAACTGTCCAGACAGTTGTTCAGTTCCTAACTGTCCTGTAAATGCCAGGGAGCCTGGATTCAAATCTACACGCAATGGCAACAGTGTCACAACACCATTTGCAAAAGTGCCTCTAGCTATGACATCATTAATCGAGTATTTACCCCATTGCCAGTTATTGCCCTGAAAATTAAAGCTGGCATTTAACCCTGACTGTAATGAGCCAGCCACTTCAATTCCTCCGCTCAAGGCACCCTGTAATTCTGCAAGTGTGGGTAAAGTCGTTGGTTCTTTTTGCTGTGCTTGTTCTTCTACGACTCGGGTTGCAATTTGTGAGAAATACTTTAGCTGTGATAACAAATCTGCGTTTGGCAAACTCCGAGGCTGAGTTTGAAGTACCTCTGCTCCTGCCAAATCCGGACCCTGCAACCCTCCAGCAAAATCCCCAAAATCAAAGACATTGAATGCTTGTAGAAGTCTGTCGATTCTGGTTTGGTCAAAATTAGCTTGGAATTGAAATTGCGGGTTGTTCCCTGTTTGCACATTTCCACTCAGGGCGATGCTGCTTTCTGCTATCCGCAATTGACCATTCGTTAAGCTAGCAGCACCATCGGCATAACTGATGTTACCCCGAAATTCATCTGCTGTGACTCTACCAACGCGAGGTTTGGCGATCGCCACTTCTCCCGCAGCGCTATAGTTATTCAGATTAACGACTAAATCGCCGGATGCTTGCCCTGCAAGAGGTTTCAGTGTATTATTAGGAACAAACCCACTCAGAATAGCTACAGGAAAATCTCGCACGTTGACAAGCAAGTTTTCTCCTTCAGTTCTGCCAGTGGCAACTGCTTGATCACGTCGGAACAAAAATGAACTTGGGCGATTGTTTGCATCAATATTAACTGCAATTTGGTCTTGTCTACCGGCAACTTGCAGTTGTCCACCTTGCCCGCCCTGATATTTTACATTCCCAGCTAATACCGGGTCAAACGCCAAACCACTGACATTCAAATTCTCTAGCCGGATGTTTCCCACAGCATTAGGAGTCGTTGGCGTACCTGTGAGTTGTCCTGTGAAATTAAGTCGCCCCGCTAACGCTATGTTACCAGGAAGATTGGAACTCGCTTTTTGCAGGTTATAATTGCGTGCTTGCACATTGAGATTAAAACCACTGACTTGAGGTGTGCCAGTTTCGGGGACTTGAACTGCAACAACACCGTTAGCACTCAGCCCGGGGGAAGTTGCGTTTTGCAGAATAATCTGTTGCCCATTCCACTGAACTTGTGCTGTGATTGGTTGTGCAAGCAGTGATAACCCTTGTGACAAGCCTACTTGTCCTGCGGCGCGAATATTTGAAAGCGCAAAAGATTCGGTTGTTCCTGCTAACTGCAAGTTGCTATTGAGTCGTCCTTGCAGTTGTTGTGAAAAACGGTTGAGTTGAACTTGGGAAACATTAGCAAGGGCTTGCCAGCGACCATTATCAAGGCTAATATTCCTAACGTTAACTGTACCTCCTGCCACATTACGCAGACTTGCCTGTCCTGAAGCTTGAATGGTTGACGGTTGGAACGATGCAGTACTTCCTGACAAATTCAACTGACTGCTTAAGACTCCCGCTTGAAGCTGGGGTGGTACCTGTGCAAAACGGCTCAATTGTAGTTGCTGGGCATTAACAAAAGCCTGCCAGCGACCTTGTGCAAGTTGACCCCTGCCTCTAATTGTACTACCTGCTACTTTGACAACAGCATCTCGGAAGAGAACACTATTACCTTGTTGATTGACAACAACTTGTCCACTCGTGGGATAAGTGGCTGTGGGTGCTGAAACCTGCGCGACTGTTTGCAAATTGCCAAGTGAGCCAAAAATCCTGGCGTTTGCTGATACATTGCCAATTGTAATCGGAGGTGAAGTCTTGTAAGCTTTGGCAATAGCATCGCCGGGTAAATTCTGAGCTTGCACATTAAATGAAACTCTACCCCGAGGTGCAAGCTGAACTTGACCGTTTGCCGTGATTTGTCCTCCTACTTCTGGAGTCGCCTGAACTCTCGCAACATTCACTGTTAAAGGTTGCGCACCTAGTCTTCCAGACACTGTGGCGTTAGCGGATACACCACCAATGTTGATGGGAACTGAAACGCCGTAACCTTGGGCGATCGCATTTGCTGGTATACCTTGAGCTTGAACATTTAACGCAACGTTACCTTGGGGGACAAGTTGAACTCGACCGTTTGCTGTGATTTCTCCTCCCGCTGGCGGTGTCGCTTTAACGCTAGATATGTTAAGCGTCAATGGCTGTGTGCCGCCTCCGGGTGAACCAGAAACTTCGGCTTTGGCTGACACATTCCCAATACTGGTGGGGAGAGTCAAGCCGTAAGCACTAGCAAGTGCATCTGCTGACACACCTTCAGCTTGCAGATTAAACTTCACTCCACCTTGTTGAGGTTTAGATCCGAGTTGAATTTGACCGTTCCCTGTAATTTGTCCACCTGCGGCTGGGATTAATTGCAGGTTAGAAACGGCTACTTGAGATCCGGCTTTAGATAGACTTAACCGAAAGCCAGTGCTAAGACCATTGAATAAAACGCGGTCAACTTGAACAGGTTTGATGTTGCTTGCGGTTCCGCTGAGAATGGGTTGTTGAATTGGTCCTTGCAACTGAATTTTTGATTGTACTTCTCCAGCAACCGGAACTGGCAATTTCGCATTCAGCGTGTCTAGAAGATTTTTGGCACTAACCGCCTTTACCTGAGCAGAAATGTTGTAACCTGTTTGGAGATTGAGAGCTCCATTTGCCAGAACGGGAACTGTGCCATAGTTCGTACTCAGATTTTCTACACCAACTGTCTGACCTTGGAACGTTAATCTGCCATTGGAATTGATAAACTTTTGGGGAACGTTTTGAATTTGAGCAGTGACTTTATTGGCGATCGCCGTTCCATTAATCGCAATTTCCTGCTGATTGGCTTGTTGCTGATCAGGCTGTAATTGAACCGCTAAGTCAGCATCTACACGACCTGATTGCAAAGCAATTGGTAGCTCAATTAATCGACTAACATTGGCTGCTTCCAGATTTTGCGCTTGCAGCTTGACGTTAGTTTGTAGTGTTTTCAGTTGTGTCTCACCAACTATTTTGACTGTTCCTCCCGTGGTTGGTTGAGCACCGAGATCATAGCTAATTCCTTGATTTTGAGACAGAATTCGCGCTGTACCATTTACCTGATCTAACGCAACTGAACCTTTAGGTTTGTTTGGTGTCGGATTTGGCACCAACACCACATCTCCATTCTGAAGCCGTATTGTCTGCAGCTCAGTTTGAATAAAACCTTTTCCTTCTCCCGTCTTCAGTTGAGTTGTTACCCAGCGTCCCTGTTTATCTTGTTCAAGATACACATCAGGCTGAACTAGAGTAACATTTAATGCCAATGTCCGGTTAAAAAGGAGCCGCAAAGGGGAAAACTGTACATCCACAGCTTTTGCTGCAACTCTATCTGGATCATTGGGAGTTGCTGGTACCGATAACGCTCCGAATCTCAAACTAGAAAGCGAAAATCGCTCAACTGCCCCTAATTTTACTGGTCTTCCAAGCAACTGCTGAAGATTGCTCTCCACAAATGGTGCTAAATCTTTATAAACATAGTTCCTAGCCCACCAAACACCACCTGCAATTCCAGCTAGCAAAATCACTCCCACAGCAAGACTAGTACGTCCTAAGAGGAGAAGCCACAGACGACGGTTAGAAGGCTCCTGTTCATTTCCTGACTTTGGAGAGCGCGTCATAAGTCGTTACCAGTACTGTACTTTAGAGCAGTGAGATGAGCGGGTGAGTGTTTGAAAAAGCAAGTCAAAAGCTATGGTTCCAAGTTGTGACTCCAAAACAACACAGAACTATGTTACTGGAAAGTGTTCTTTGTTGGAACTAGATTCATGAGTTCTGATCAACGTGACAGCTTGACTGTAATTGCATTAACACTGAAAATGACTATAGCGAGAAGACAGGGTTAAATGGTGTAAATCTGGTGGAGAAATTCAGATTATTAGAAAAAATATGACTTAAGAAGTATTTTGACGCTGCCAAAAGGAATATTTAACGGTGTTCAGTTATCACTTAAATAAGAATTCTTTTGATTTTGTACGTAGTATAAAAAAGCATTGAATAGTTAGAAGAAATTTATTTTATTTTGATTACGGAAAAGTTTAAAAAACTCAGAAGAACACAGAATGCAGAACTTTGCAGCGAAGAATGACCCCAAAGGATGTTGACCGGAAATAATGGGATACAAGCCCCGTCCTCAAAGGACGGCTTTTTCGGATATTGTGGGATAATTTAAATAGTCGCCATAGGGCATTGGGAGACTTTAAACGAACGTCGAGGGATGGTAAGACTATTTAGGTAGCACAACCCAATGAAACGTTAAGGAATCCTCTTTCCTTTAGGAAGAGGAGGTATGTCAAGCAGAGAAACCCTGTTCGCGTAGCGTGCCATTCCCTGCCATAGGCAGGTTTTCCGCGCCCAAGGAACTGAGCGCAAAGTGCATGCTGCACATAAGTCTGCGGCACGCTTTGCGCTTACGGGAAATTCGGCGTTGCTGAATCAAGATATGATACCAAATCCGCTTTTATAACCACCTTTTAGCCCAGGCGATTAGAAATCGCGGCTACACAAACAAAGCGATTAGAAATCGCGGCTACACAAACAAAGTCCGCGTAGGCGGACTAAATTATAAAGGGGGTATTAGATCAGGATTTGGTATGAATTTCAAAATTCTCATTGATGTAGAGACGTTGCATGCAACGTCTCTACAGAGATTGCAGCAAATTGAACATCGTGCTACAACCATAATTCATTACCAAATTCAGCAATGCCGGAAATTCAGTTGACCTCTTGCATCTGTTTGATTCCATCTGTGTCCACCCCCCTCATTCCCCCCTCTTGAGGGGGGAAGACAGAGGAAAAACTTTTATTTATTGTCCATCTGTGGTTAATTATTCTTTTTTTTCGACTTTTGCAAGAAGTCTAGCATCGAACAATTCTTTTTTTCTCAAAAGAACGTATTTTGAGCGATTATATCTTCTGAATCATGGCTTTAAAAAGCAGAACTAATTACTGGTCTTTCTCAAACTGAATTGCCAAAAGACATCAGGCGATGTAGAAGATGACGGCAGTCCGTGACGGGGATTTTCTTAGCTGTAGCAATGACTTGGTGGCAAATCTTGAATTCTAATGCTGGAATTTTGTTGGCTTGAAGTTTGTTTCTCAGTTGTGTTGTCTTTCAGTCGAGTGGAAAGCCCCATTTCCTTAAGCAAACGGTTGATGTGGCAACTGCTAACCTGCATCGCCAGTTCTTTCGCCAGATGCTTGCTTAACCATTGCGCTGTCCAGCGTTGAAATGAATAGCCATATTCACGCGGACTATGGCTTACCAGTTCTTTCAACCGAACGAGATATTGCTCATTCACAGTCTTGGGACGTCCCATCGGGCGATCGCCCCAATTATGAGCGTTACCTGTTTGTGCCATGACAATCCAATACCGTGCAGTTTCTTGAGCGCATCCTAGAGCTTCACAGATTTGAGTCTGAGATTGACCCGCATCTGCCAACAGCATAATTTCAATGCGACGGCGATATTCTGGGCGTAAGTCGGTTTCTAGACTCTTAAGCAGAAACTTGCGCTGAAAAGGTGTTAGGTAAAGACTCTGATTTTCCACAGCGATTCCTCTTTGTAAAACTTGGGGGTGTTGGAAGTTCGTCTGGATGCTTCGCAACGAACCTCTGTCTACTTCTCGGAATCAAAAGTCCAGGAATTCCACAACTCGTTACAAAATTTCACACTAATTGGTGAACGGTCAGAAGTCTCGCTTTTCAGGCGTTGGTGCTGTACCGGCGCTCAAGCACCATCTGCAACCAGAGGAGATAGCCTCAGTTTCAAATTGCATGATTCGGAGTAGTGAGAGCGCATTACTGTACTTTAATTTGGAAGACAAAAGTACCTTGTTTTTTGAACAGAAAAGATTTTAAAAATAAAAACATAACTCATTGAGTTATGCAGAAATAACAAATTTAAAACCCTTGCCATACTAGATTTAATTTCAGAATATAGAAGTGTGATTAGCGAAGAGAAAGTTAATTACAACTCACCAATAAATAGTTTGTTGAAGTGACAACTATTTAGTCACTAATTACAAACCCTTTGGCAATTGACAACATAAAATCTTACACTGTACAAGGAGAAAGAAGATGAAAGAAGCTGAGAATGAACAACTGTTTCAGGAACTTGACAATGAGGTTGCTGCTACCTGTAGCGGAGGTGTTGCATATTTATACGAGAATGATGGATTTAATCAAGGAGATTCAGGGCGAAGGCTGACGTTTTATGAAGGTACTGACGACCTGCGCATTTACAATTTCAACGACGAAACCTCATCTATTAAGATTACAGGGGATAAATCATGGGTGTTTTATCCAGACATAAACAACCAAGGTGCTCCTGTAACACTTCGACCTGGAGAATACAATTTATCCCAGTTACAACAACGAGGGATTCGAAACGACTCGATTAGTTCTCTAAGACGCAGCGATATTCCTGCTTCCAGGGTCCTCGTTTAGTTCTCTCATCTGATTAAACAAACTGATTAGACCAACTGTGGTGCAGCCTGCCTTGCCACTGTTGCCAAACACTCAGGACGCATCTTTGCTATTAGTTTTGTGAAGGAATATTACAAGAACTAATGCCTTGCGTAAAACACAGACATAACTCTCCGAGTAATAGGTAGCAACTCAAAACAACAAGTTTTGTGCTTGCAAACAAAAACTGTAGTTCCTCAAGGAACAACACAGAACAATTCACACTTAATTAGGAGAAAAAAGATGAAAGACAATCAGCATGAACAACTGTTCAGCGAATTAACTGCCGAATTTGAAGCAACTCCTGCCTTCCAGGAACTTAACGATGAGGTTGCTGCTACTTGTAGTGGTGGTGCTGCACCTGTTACTTTGTATGAAGACGCATATTTATCCGGCGATAGGCAGGATATTTTCGGAAACGATCGTGACCTTCGCAACGGTCCCTTCCAAGGCTTCAACGACAGAACCTCATCTATCATCATTCGTGAAGGAAAATGGGAGCTGTTTTCCGATAAAGAGTATTCGCAGGGTACAGGGTCACGTAAGAATCCTTTAGGTCCAGGGGTATACAATACTGCCACAGATTTTGGCTTGGCGAACGACTCATTATCCTCAATTAGGAGGGTTAGGGGGACTTAAACATTTTTGAGGGAAAAACAAGCCTCAAAACCATACAGGGTAAGGGAAATACACCAAATGCTCAAAAATGGCTCAAACCTAGATATATCAACAAACTAAGCGAATGATGTCAAAGTCTTTCTATATATAGATTTGAGGCTTTTTTATGAGTGTTTTTTGTCTAAGTCCCATAGCGTTGGATTAAACACCAACCTTGGCTGAGTTATATGCTCTCTTGCTAGTAGGGGCGAAACACGCCTCGCCCCTATTTTTTGTGAGTTTGCAATCAAAGAATTTACACTCTGTCCGAATAGCGAACTATTCAAACAAACTGATTAGATCAGTAGAACATTTACAGCGATCAAGACTTTCCCTTGATCGGTTTATCTCCAACAAAGCGAGACATAACACATTTGTTGTTGATTGTTTTGAAAGATGCAAGAAGCGTACCTTTCCAAAAATTAACAACAGAGCTAGATGGTTTTAGTTTTGACGATGAAATCTCAAAGTGTCCTGCACCATAGCGAAGAAGACTGTGGCGCGGCAAGCCTTGCGACGATCGCTAAACACGAAGGACGCATCTTTGCCATTAATTTCGTGAAGTAATGTTACAAGAACTAATGCCTTGTGTAAAACACAGACATAACTCTCCGAGTAATAGGTAGCAACTCAAAACAACAAGTTTTGTGCTTGCAAACCAAAACGACAGTTCCTGAAGGAACGACACAGAACAATTCACACTTAATTTAAGGAGAAAACGATGAACACCATTGAACACGAACCCCTGTTCACCGACTTGACGCCCGAACAAGCGGCAATCCTCGAAGGAGGCGTCGAGACTTACTGCCCGTACACGACCCAAGGTGTCACCAGCCGGTTGAACATTCGTTCTGGTCCCGGCACCCAGTACGACGTCGTCGATCATTGGAATCCTGGCGAGGTCAAGTACCTGCAATCACCAGCCATCCTGAGCGACGGGTTCCGCGCGTTCGATTCGTCGCGGGATCAGTGGGTGTCAAGGCAATACATCAAGCCAGCGCAGGGTCGGTGTCTAATCTAGTAAAGAAGACAAGCTGAAAGCACTGCGGGGCTACGAGTCAAGCTGAATAACGTCCATCGTGCGATCAGCTTTGCTGGCTCCCTGCTGGAGCATCGCAGCGAAAGCAGCAGTAGCCAAACGCTTAGCAGTCTATCGGACAAGTTGAACACCCGCTCCAGTCGGGGCAAACGCCCCGGTTCCCTTCTTCCCCTCCATCATCCAGTTTCAACCAATTTGTTGTACGCTAGCCCCCCTTTGCAGGGGGGTTGGGGGGGATTTGTTGCTCCTAATGAGTAAAATATCATGCGATATCAAAGTGTACTCCAACACAGTGAAGAAGACTGCGGTGCTGCCTGCCTTGCTACTGTTGCCAAACACTACGGACGCACCTTTGCCATCAGTAGGGTTCGGGAAGCAGTCGGCACCGGGTCGCGGGGAACCTCCCTGCTGGGGTTAAGACGGGGTGCAGAAGCCTTAGGATTTAATGCCCGCCAAGTCAAAGCCTCTCCGCAACTGCTTGACCAATTACATAAAGCCCCCCTGCCAGCCATCATTCACTGGAAAGGCTATCACTGGGTCGTTTTATACGGGCAAAAAGGAAAAAAATACGTGATTTCCGATCCAGGCGTTGGCATCCGTTACCTCACCCGCTCGGAATTAATCAACGGTTGGGGCAATGGCGTAATGCTGCTGCTAGAGGCAGACGACAGCCGTTTTTATCAACAACCAGAAGATAAAATAGGCGGCTTTGGGCGTTATCTGGTGCGCGTCTGGCCCTATCGCGCCATTCTCATCCAAGCCATTGCAATCAACATCGCGATCGGACTGCTCTCCCTCGCCACCCCCTTGATGATGCAACTGCTCACCGATGACGTGCTCGTGCGGGGAGATACCCAACTGCTAACGACAGTGGCAATTGGGGTCATTGCCATGAACTTATTTAGAAGTGCCATAGGTTTGGTACAATCTCACCTGATTGGTCACTTTGGTCAGCGGCTGCAATTAGGACTCATCCTGGAATACGGGCGAAAACTCCTGCACTTGCCCCTCTCATATTTTGAAGGACGGCGCAGTGGGGAAGTCGTTAGCCGCATTGCCGATGTTCATGCCATCAATGCCCTAGTTTCTCAAATTGTCCTCGGTTTACCCAGCCAATTTTTTATCGCCTTGGTTTCCTTGGGCTTTATGCTGTTCTACAGTTGGGGACTCACTCTGGCTTCCTTTGCCGCCTTTGTGATTGTTACGGCAGTTAACCTGCTTTTTCTCCCCGCCTTGCGCCAGAAAACCCGCAGCCAAATTGTCTTAAGCACAGAAAACCAAGGCTTTCTCGTTGAAACTTTTCGCGGTGTCCAAGTTCTTAAAACTACCCAAGCGACTCCCCAAGCATGGCAAGAGTATCAGAGCAATTTTGGTCGTCTTGCTAACTTGGGCTGGACTACGATGAAGTTGGGGCTTTACAGCAGCACAATCACTGGTATTCTTTCCAGTTTGACTAGTATTGCATTGCTGTGGTTAGGCAGCTATTTAGTGATTAATCGTACCTTAAGCATTGGTCAGCTGCTAGCTTTTAACGGTATGAGTGGCAACTTTCTTGGCTTCCTGGGTTCAGCTATTGGGTTAGTTGATGAGTTTATCACTGCCCAGATTGTCATCCAACGCCTGACAGAAGTCATCGATGCTACCCCGGAAGACGAAAACGACTTCAAGAAGCCAGAGGCAGAAATTCCCGGTAATGCAGATATTACCTGCACCAACCTCAACTTTCACCATGCTGGTAGAGTTGACCTGCTTTCTGATTTTTCCCTAACTATGACTGGCGGTCAAGTGATTGCCCTGATTGGGAAATCTGGCTGTGGCAAAAGTACCCTCGCCAAAATGATTGCTGGTTTATATTCTCCGCAGTCTGGTAATATCCGCTATGGCATCTATAACCAGCAAGACCTCTCTTTGGAATGTCTGCGACAGCAGGTGGTTCTAGTACCTCAAGAACCTCATTTCTGGAGTCGCTCAATTATTGACAACTTCCGCTTCAGCTATCCCCACATATCTTTTGAGCAAATTGTCAGGGCTTGCCAGATTGCTGGTGCGGATGAGTTTATCAGTAAACTGCCCGACAAGTATCAAACCGTTTTAGGAGAATTTGGCGCAAATCTCTCTGGAGGTCAAAAGCAAAGATTAGCCATAGCAAGAGCCATAGTGACTGAACCGCCGATACTTATTTTAGATGAATCCACTGGCGCTCTCGACCCGGTGAGTGAAGCGCAAGTGCTAGATAAATTGCTGTATTATCGACAGGGTAAAACCACAATTATGATTAGCCACCGCCCAAAAGTGATCGGTCGAGCCGATTGGATTGTACTGCTTGAGGAAGGGCGTTTGAAAATCTCTGGCACTCCACAGGAGCTACGGCTTGTTCCTGGTGACCACTTAGACTTTTTAGACGACTTTGCCTTATCAACGAATGGTTTGCTGGTGAAATCCTCCCCCAAATCTGAATCTAACGGCAAATCTCCTGCAATCAGAAAATAAAATTATCTTTTGCAGTGAGCATGTACCCGGATTATCAATTATCAGTTTTTTGGTCACTGCGGCTGGTACTGTTCACTGGTCACTGTTCACTGTTCACTGTTTTAATATGCTTAGTCACTTCAACTCACCAGACTCTCTTCCAATTATTGAAGAAAACGAATTTCTACCACCAATTAGTCGTTGGACTACTTTTGGTGGACTGGTTATGCTAACTGCTGTGGCTCTTGCTCTTGCTGTTGCTTCTGTAACTAAATATAAAGTCACCGTTAAAGCACAAGCGAACATCCGTCCTGCTGGTGAATTGCGGATTGTTCAAGCTGCCACAGAAGGTCCAGTGATGCGCGTCTCGGTGAAAGAGAATCAAGTTGTCAAAAAAGGAGATATTATTGCCACTATCGACGGCAGTCGCCTTCAAACCAAAAAGAGCCAACTGCAAAGCAACATCCAGCAGTCTCGGTTACAACTGGTTCAACTCAACGCCCAAATTAGTGCCACGAATAGCCAAATAACAGCCGAAACTGACCGCTTCAACCGCCTTGTCGCTGCCGCTGAAGCTGAATTGAGTGGTCGCACTCGCGAATATCAAGATAAAAAAATTACCACCACTGCTGATGTCGAAGAAGCGGAGGCAAACGTCAGAATAGCCCAGAAGGAATTGCAAAAAGCTTTTGCAGAGTTAAAATCAACTCAAGCGAACTTAGGGGCAACAGTTGCCACCTTAGCAGCAGCCGAGTCAAAGCGAAACCGATATCAAAAAGTAGCCAAACAAGGAGCGCTTTCTCAAGACCAATTTGAGGAAGCACAACTGGCTGTTGACCAGCAAGAACAAGCGGTAGAAGGGCAAAAAGCAGCAATTGAGGCGCAAAAACAAACAATTTCGCGGCTACAACAAGCAATCTCGGCAGCCATTGCTAGAAGGCAACGCGCTTCTTCTGCCCTTAATCCTAGTAACGCAGAAGTTGCGATCGCCGAATCACGCATTGCCCAAGAAAAAGCCAGCCTTAAAGCCAACGAAGCTTCTTTAGACAAACAACGCAAGGCTCTCATCCAGCAACAAATTGAAATTCAGCAAACAATTGAGCGCGACATCCGTGAACTCCAACAAGTGAAAATTGACCTTAGCCAAACCGTCATTACTGCTACAGCTGATGGTATAATCTCTAAGCTCAACCTGCGAAATCCTGGTCAAACTGTGCGCCCAGGAGAGGAAATAGCACAGATAGTCCCTAGTGATGCTCCCTTGGTCGTCAAGGCAGCGGTGGCATCTGAGGAAAAAAGCAAGTTGAAAGAAGGTCAAAAAGTACTTCTGCGGGTTTCTTCCTGTCCCTATCCAGATTACGGCACTCTTAAAGGTCAGGTCAAAACGATTTCCCCAGATGCTTTCGTCCCTCAAGCCAATGGTGCGACTGCAGCTGCCCCGACAACAGGTACAAGTCAAAAGGCAGTTGGTGTCGGTGCTTTCTATGAGGTCACAATTGAGCCAGAAAGCCTATCTTTACATCAAGGCAAAAAACAGTGTTCTGTCCAATTGGGGATGGAGGGCACAGCTGATATTATTTCCAAAGAAGAGACTGTACTGCAATTCTTTCTCAGGAAAGCAAGGCTAATCGCAGACTTGTAGGGTTGTTGATGAATTAGGCTCTTGGAAACTGCAGCGATTAGTTGTAATGTTTGGTAGGGTCAATGCGATAGCTGGTTAAGAAGTAAACAAGTGCTTCTAATGGGGGTGCAATGTCTGGAATGACTGTATGCTGGTGGCGTTGGCATTGGAAATTGGCGCTAGCGAGTTGGTTGGCAATTGGTGGTGCATACGCCTCCTTTGGAGATTGCGCTGTTGCCCAAATTACGCCCGATAGCACTCTACCCAATAATTCCAGTGTCAGAACGCAGGACAACATCAGAATTATTTCAGGTGGAACCAAAGCAGGAAGCAACTTGTTCCACAGCTTTAGCGAGTTTTCTGTTCCGAATGGCGGCACAGCTTTCTTTAATAATGCTCTTGATATTGAGAACATCATCAGCCGGGTAACGGGTAAGTCTATTTCTAATATTGATGGGTTAATTCGTGCTAATGGGACAGCTAATCTGTTTCTGATTAATCCCAATGGGATTGTTTTTGGACAAAATGCGCGGTTGAACATTGGTGGTTCGTTTGTAGCCACTACAGCGTCGGCGATTCAATTTGGCAATCAAGGTTTTTTCAGTGCTGACAATCCGAATACTCCACCACTGCTGACGGTCAATCCTTCCGCTTTACTATTTAACCAAATTCGTGCCGCATCTATCCAAAATAACTCAATAGCGGACTCTGGTTTAAATCCATCTTCTGAGTTTACAGCAACGGGTTTACGCGTACCAGATGGCAAGAGTTTGCTGTTGGTAGGCGGTGATATCAATATAGATGGTGGAGGTTTGTATGCTTTTGGTGGGCGAGTCGAGTTAGGTGGGTTAGCTGGTGCGGGAAGAGTTGGGTTGAATGGGGATGGTAATAATCTGAGCTTGAGTTTTCCCGATAATGTAGAAAGAAGCGATGTTTTCCTTAGCAATAGCGCAGTTGTAAATGTTCGTGCTGGCAATGGTGGTAGTATCGCGGTTAATGCCCGGAATTTAGAGATGACGGCAGAGAGTTCCCTGTCTGCAGGCATAGAGAGTAGACTGGGTTCTAGTAATACTAAGGCGGGAAATATTGAGGTTAATGCAACTGGAGTAATTAATCTTAACAACGGGAGTCGCATTGCTAATGATGTGCGACCAGAAGGAAATGGACAGGGAGGCGATGTCAATATCAGTGCTAGCACGTTACAAGTTTCGGGTGGGGCACAGGTAGGTGCTGTTACATTTGGTGAGGGGAAGGGGGGAAATTTAACGGTTAATGCCCAAGATGTACAAACGATTAGTAGAAGCGTTGATAATCGGGTAGCCAGTGGTTTGTTCACTTCTGCAGAGCGAAACTCAACAGGGGATGCGGGAGACTTGACAATTAAAACTAATACCTTGCTAGTGCGAGATGGGGCACAGGTGGCTGCTAGCACATTTGGTGCGGGCAAGGGAGGTTCTTTGAGGGTTGATGCCCAAGATGTGCAACTGATTGGTACAAACGCTGATAGTCAATTTCCCAGTCGCTTGGGTGCTGATGCACAGCCAAACTCAACAGGGGATGGGCGTTCTTTGACGATTAAAACTAATACTTTGCTAGTGCGAGATGGAGCACAAGTGGGAACTGGTACATTTGGTAAGGGCAATGGGGGAAATTTGAGCGTTGATGCCCAAGACGTGCAAGTGATTGGTACAAGCGCTGATAATCGGGTTGCCAGTACCTTGAGTGCTTCTGCAAATCGAAACTCAACAGGGGATGCGGGAAATCTTACGGTCAAAACTAATACCTTGCTAGTGCGAGATGGAGCACAAGTGGGAACTGGTACATTTGGTAAGGGCAAGGGGGGAAATTTGAGCGTTGATGCCCAAGATGTGCAAGTAATTGGTGAAAGCGCTGATAATCGGCTTGGCAGTGGCTTGTTTGTTTCCGCAGCGCAAAACTCAACAGGGAATGCGGGAGATCTTACGGTCAAAACTAATACCTTGCTCGTGCAAAATGGGGCACAGGTGAATGCTAGCACTCTCGGTGCGGGCAAGGGAGGAAATTTGACGATCAAAACTAATACCTTGCTAGTGCAAAATGGGGCACAGGTAAGTGCTGGTACATTTGGTAAAGGCAAAGGGGGAAATTTGACCGTTGATGCCCAAGATGTGCAACTGATTGGTAGAAGCGCCGATGATCAATTTGCCAGTGATTTGTCTACTTCTGCACAGCGAAACTCAACAGGGAGTGCGGGAGATCTTACGGTCAGAACTAATACTTTGCTAGTGCGAGATGGGGCACAGATAGTTACTGGTACATTTGGTGCGGGCAAGGGGGGAAATTTGAGCGTTGATGCCCAAGACGTGCAAGTGATTGGTACAAGCGCTGATAATCGGGTTGCCAGTGGTTTGTTTACTTCTGCAAATCGAAACTCAACAGGGGATGCGGGAAATTTGACGATCAAAACTAATACCTTGCTAGCGCGAGATGGGGCACAAGTGGGTACTGGTACATTTGGTTCGGGCAAGGGGGGTTCTTTGAGTGTTGATGCTAAAGATGTGCAACTGATTGGTAGAAGTGCTGATAATCAGCGTGTCACTGGCTTGTTTGCTTCCGCACAGCCAAACTCAACAGGGGATGCGGGAAATTTGACGATCAAAACTAATACCTTACTCGTTCAAGATGGGGCAAGAGTAGCCGTACAGAGTTCCGGAACAGGAACCGCAGGCAACATGACAGTAAATGCTCGCTCCATCCGTTTAGACAACGATGTTTTACTCACCGCCAACACACAAAGCGCTAAAGTTGACCCGAATACGGAACAGGCGACAATTAACATCAACTCACAAGATTTAATAATGCGTCGCAATAGCAACATCAGAACCAACGCAACAGGAGAAAATGTCATCGGTGGCAACATCAACATTGATACAGACGTGTTAGCGGCATTTGAAAATAGCGATATCAGCGCCAATTCTGCTAACTTTCGTGGAGGTCAGGTTAGAATCAAGACCCAAGGCATCTTTGGCATCCAGTCCCGGAAAGAGCCTTCTTCTCAAACAAGTGACATCACCGCCACAGGGGCAAGCCCAGAGTTAAGTGGCACAGTAGAAATCAACACCCCCGATATTGACCCTAATACTGGCTTAGTCAACTTGCCAGCCGTACCAGTTGATACCAGGGTGGCACAGGGCTGTACTGCAGGTGGCAACGAGGCTAAAAGCAGTTTTATCATCACTGGACGCGGCGGCTTGCCTCCTAATCCCGGCGAAGCCCTTAGCACTGATGCAGTTCAAGTAGATTTGATAACTCTCAATTCTGAAGTGGCTCAACCCTCTACGACCGCAGTTTCCACAACTCCCACTAGCCCCACACCACCTCCTATCGTAGAAGCTACTGGTTGGGTGGTTGATGCCAACGGCGATATAATTCTCACAGCGAATGCGCCCACCGTCACGCCCCATAATTCCTGGCAAACTCCAACTAAGTGCAGTGCGCCCAAACCTTCTTAAGAATATTTGACACTCTCCGCCCTATAAGTGCGGAGATTCTTGGTTCTTCGACACACCTTAAAATTATCTAGCCGCTGGCAATACTTAAACCAAATACCCGTATAGCAATACCAAGTATCGAGCCTAATTTAGATAACCCCAGAGGGCTTGTCTCCCCAAGCGTTAAGGTACTTACCGAGAGTGCCTGATTAAGCGTGTTCCTCCCTTTTCCCTACGTTCCCGTATGCCCTACGGTACGTTGTTTTGGCTTGTGCCTATTTTTTAATTTTTCTGGTATCGGTACTCGGAAGAAGTCCATGCGTTTTTAAAGAGGTTGTTCGCTCCTCATGTATCAGCATCGCTTTACGTGGTTGGGTTTATGGCAGTACCCACGAATCCTGCCCGTGCTGAGCTACATTCCTATTATATCCAAGATTGTGGAAAAAGCCGTCAAACGAAGGACGGGGCTTGTATCCCATTCTTTTGGTCATAAGAAGCTTTGCTTGTATAACTCTGAAACTAGCGTGACATACTCCCAACACGCTCACGGAGTACCGTTACAGTGTGGGCTCAAGAGCGACTCCTCTATGAGGACATTGACTGAGCTTTAAGACCGGATGCCCCTCGGTTCTTTATATTTATTGCCGCGTTTAGATCTCTGCATAAACTGGCATGACAAAGGGGACAGTTATGCATCCTCTGAGATAGCGGTTTTTTTACTTTATGCCCACAACTAGAGCATTCTTGACTTGTTCCATTTGGGTTTACAGCTATAACTTTCAGACCAGCATTCTCGGCTTTGTTTGAAAGAATATTTATAAACTGCCCCCATCCAGCGTCATTGACGCTTTTACCTAGTCGTGTCTTGGTAAGCCCTTTGATATTCAACTTTTCAACAGCTACAACATCATATCTATTGAGTAGTGTTTTTGCTGTTTTAAAGTGAAAGTCTTTCCGAGTGTCAGCAACCTTTTTGTGTTGACTACCTAGTTTTTTTATTGCTTTCTTACGACGGATAGAGCCTTTTTTTCTTCTAGAAACTCTACGTTGTGCTGATTTTAATTTACGCTCAGATGAACGTAAAAACTTAGGCGCTATAATCCTTTCGTTGTCCGAAGTAACAAGAAAATCAATTAATCCTACATCAATGCCTACAATATTATCACTGTCAAAATCGGGTTTAATTGTAGGAACTGTCTTGTCATCCAAACTCAAAGTCACATAGTAACCATCTGCTTTTTTCGTGATTGACGCGGTCTTAATATCGAATCCGTCTGGTATCGGACGATGAACAGTGACTTTTATGTCACCAATTTTGGACAGTGTAATTTTATTGTTAGTAAGGTGATGGCGTTTAAAACTTGGATAGGTAAACGTTTTATATTGACCCTGTCCTTTAAACCGTGGACGACCTGATTTTTTCCCATTACAATCACCCTTCAGCCACCTATCAAAAGTTATTTCAACTTTTTTAGGAACTTCTTGGAGGACTTGAGAGTGAATTTCTTTGTACCAAGGACGATCTTTTTTAAGTTGAACCAAAGACGCTTTTTGAGTAGAATAATTGGGATTTTCCTTTAAGTCTGGAAGATGGCATATCAAAGGACATCTATCAATTGAGCAACGATTTTGTTCGTACCAGTCAAATCTTTGAGCCAACAAATAATTATATTGATATCGCAACATCTCAAGAGTCTTATCAATTTTTTCTCTTTGTTCTTTGTTCGGCTTCAATTTGTACTGATATGAAGTTCTCATTTGCTTTTACGAGCGTTTCGACCTATCGTTATGATAACATCAAAATGTATCCATTGTGTAACCATCATGAAGGATAAGCAATTAAGGTTGAGAATGAGTGAACGCCGATACAATAAGTTAAAGTTATATGCTCAAGAAAAAGATAAGACAATGACTCAAGTTGTAGACGAGTTGATCGACTCGTTACCCCAGACAGAGAGTGGCAATTCCTCACCGACCAACATTGCTCCTTGAGCGTTGCTCAAGTTTACTCGTCGGTCAATTCGTCATTGCCCCGCCATTCATGCCGTCGCTAAACGGAGTACGTTATAGCGCGGGGCTTCTGTCGGAGCCAGCTAACTTAAGTTATTTCTGGACACTTGGGTTAAGCTGTTGTGTTGAGTGTAATACAAGTACTTAACAAAGTGATAAACCAGTAGAGGTAGATTGCGTGTTGGTCTCAAGCAATGCTCTTCTAAACTGGCAAATAGTAGGACATTCCGTAGTTGTGTATCTGTTGTCAATTTAGAGATACAAGTTATTTGTTGTTGTATATAGTTATCACTTTGCAATATTTCTTGGAGTACTTCTTGCAATACATCCAGCATTGTACGCTGGTGCTCGCGACTCATGGCTACCCAAGTCTGAATTTTATTTCGATGTGTCACTGCACTCCCTAAGCGAATGATCAGGTTACGATAAGCATCTTCTCGCTCCTTCCCTAAGTAGCGTTGATGTAAAATACGATAGCGATATTCCATCACTTGAACAGCGATATCCAGATCCTTAGAGTCAAGCAGATCAAACCGCTCTAGGTAGCTTCCCAAAAGCCAGCGAATAATACTTTCCTTAGAAGCCACACTTTGTTGTGGACACTCCGCATCCAGTCGCTTACGCCAATATTGTGCGAGTTTTTCTGCAACCGTTGCTGTAGTGAAATTGTACTCCTCAAAAGTATATTTTAAAGTTGGCATAACAATCTCCACTTAGTATCAAAGTTTTTAATTAACTGCTTTCAATTAGCTACATTCTTTCGGCTTCAGCAATACAGGTTTTACACAAGACTCGCCATTTCTTCACAAAGCTTCACCTTCCTGCGTAAATTTTGGAGTGCGATTGGGCAAAGCCCAGTGCCGGAGGCGATCGCACCCCCACTCCCCACTGCCCAGTACGTGATAGGCGGGTGAGCAACAAATGGGTATATCGGGCGCGACTGTCTTTACGTTGAAGCAATCGCAAGCCTGACTTTTCACGTTATGTGGAAAAGGTCATTTTGACGTTTTCTCCAGCCCTTGTTTTTTCGTTGGCTATTATCAATAGCTTAAAGTTATTGATAATAAGCCTGTGGAAAAAGTAACGTAATTTCCTTGGTTAAGGATTTACCGTGAAAAGTCAGATCGCAAGCAGTGGTTAGCGTTAAAGCAGACTTAGTGGCGTTGTGAAAACTGCTTGAGTATTTGAAAAATTAATAACTATTTATATTTCAACCCAAGAGAAATCTTGGGTTTATTTTTTGGAAACTTTTGGAAAAGAGCGGCGTTGAGGTGAGCCGAACAAGCCGTATTGTAACCATTTGTAACTATCTCTGGCAATCCTACGATTTTCTCCCTATTTATTCTGTATCCAGAGTAAAGTGTAGTCCGTTTAACAACTGTTTCTTTATCAAGGCAAGTTTACCAGATGATTACTAGCTGGAAGAATTGGGGCAGTCAATTGGCGCTGGCGAGTTGCGTAATCGTTGGAGGAGCGATCGCCTCCTTTGGAGATTGCGCTGTTGCCCAAATTACCCCCGATGGCACTCTACCCAATAATTCCAGTGTCAGAACACAGGATAACATCAGAATCATTGAGGGTGGAACGCAAGCTGGAAGCAACTTGTTTCACAGTTTTCAGGAGTTTTCTGTCCTCACTGGTGGCACTGCTTTCTTCAATAATGCTGCGGATATTCAGAACATTATTAGCCGGGTAACGGGTGGGTCAGTTTCCAAGATTGATGGTTTGATTCGTGCTAATGGCAATGCCAACCTATTTCTAATTAATCCGAATGGAATTGTATTTGGTGCAAATGCCAGCTTAAATGTTGGTGCTTCGTTTGTGGCGAGTACAGCGAATGCACTGCAATTTGGAAATCTCGGATTTTTTAGCGCTACTGATAAAAATATCCCTTCACCGTTGTTAACTATTAATCCTTCAGCATTGCTGTTTAATCAGATTAATCAAAACGCAGCGATTCAAAATAACTCAGTAGCACCCACCGCAACAGATCCAGTAGGCTTTGACGTGTTTGGTTTACGAGTACCAGATGGTAAAAGTTTACTGCTGGTGGGTGGTAACGTCAGCATGGATGGGGGACAATTAAATGCTTATGGTGGACGAGTTGAGTTAGGAGGATTGGGCGAACCTGGTAGTGTAGCGCTGGATGTAAATGGCGATAATCTCAGCTTGAGATTTCCTGAGAATGTTGCGCGAGCAGAGGTATCCCTCACCAATCAAGCAGGTATATATGTAACTGGGGCTGGTGGCGGTGATATTGCAGTCAATGCCAGGAATCTAGAGATTTTAGGAGGAAGTGTCCTAAGTGCTGGTATTGGGGAAGGTTTGGGGACACCTGAAACTGTTGCGGGAGATATTACGCTTAATGCTACCGGGGAAATCAAAGTTGCTGGTGCTGGTAGGAGCATAGTTCGCAATCTTGTGCGCTTGGGGTCACAAGGCAATGGGGGTAATGTTACTATCAATTCTGGTTCTTTCTCATTACAAGATCGCGCTCAACTTTCTGCCTCAACATTGGGACAAGGGAATGCGGGGAATGTGACAGTGCGTGCAAAAGATTCTGTTTCCCTTGCAGATGTTTCCATCCTCAGCACGGTGGAAGCAGGGGGTGTAGGTAAAGGTGGCAATATCGACATCAATGCGGCAACACTATCACTAATTGATGGCGCTCAACTGCTAACCATTACTCGTAGGGCATCTGCTACCCAGCCAGCAGGACGGGGGGATGCGGGGAATGTCAATGTGAAAGTGACTGGCGCTGTTAATATTGCTGGGGAGAAAAACGGTTTCGTCAGTTTGATTCGCAGCCGAGTGGAAACGGGGACAGTTGGCAATGTGGGTAATATTACTATCGATTCTGGTTCATTCTCATTACGAGATGACACTGTACTTTCTGCCTCAACATTTGGACAAGGGAATGCAGGGAATGTGACAGTGAGTGCAAAAGATGCTATTTCCCTTGCTGGTAATGCTTTGATCCTCAGCACGGTGGAAGCAGGAGGTGTAGGTAAAGGTGGCAATATCGACATCAATGCGGCAACACTATCACTAATTGATGGCGCTCAACTGCAAACTCTTACTCGTGGTGGTGCATCTAATACCCAGCCAGCAGGACGGGGGGATGCGGGGAATGTCAATGTGAAAGTGACTGGCGCTGTTAATATTGCTGGGGAGAAAAACCGTTTTCCCAGTGGGATTAGCAGTCGGGTGGAAACGGGGACAGTTGGCAATGGAGGTAACATTACTATCGATTCTGGTTCATTCTCATTACGAGATGGCGCTCTACTTACTGCCTCAACCCGTGGACAAGGGAATGCAGGCGCAATTAAAGTTAATGCTGCTGCTAAAGTCACCATTTCTGGCAAAAGTTCTAACTATAACAGTGGCTTGTTCGTTTTCTCCCAAAGTACGACGGGTACTACTGGAGATATTATCGTCACCTCACCTAGAGTTACCCTAGATAACAGTGGCACACTCGACGCCCAATCTGCATCGGGTAACGGTGGCAACATCAACTTACAAACTGATTTACTCCTTCTGCGTCATGGCGCTCAAATCTCTACCACCGCAGGCAGGGCACAAGCTGGTGGTAATGGTGGCAATATCACCATCAATGCCCGGTCGGGCTTCATCGTTGCCGGAGCAAGGGAAAATAACGACATCACCGCTAATGCGTATAGTGGCAGTGGAGGGAGAGTCACAATTAACGCTACTGGCATTTATGGTATGACAGTGCGTACTCGAGAAGACTTAGTGAAGCTGCTAGGAACTAACTTAGATCCTCAACGGCTACCAACGAATGACATCACAGCAATTTCCCAGACAAGTCCTACTTTAAGCGGTACTGTAACTGTCAACACCCCAAATGTTGACCCCAACAGTGGATTAGTCAACCTGCCAGCCGTACCAGTTGATACCCAAGTAGCACAGGGCTGTACTGCGGGTAGCTCTATAGCTAAAAGCCAATTTACAATCACCGGACGCGGTGGCTTGCCTCCTAATCCTGGCGAAGCCCTCAACACTGATGCAGTACAGGTAGATTTGATAACTCTCAACTCTGAAGTGGCTCAACGCTCCACTCCAGCAGTTTCTACAAATTCCACTAGCCCAACATCAGCTCGTATAGTAGAAGCTACTGGTTGGGTGATTGATGCTGATGGCAACGTGGTACTTACAGCAAATGCATCCACTGTCACGCCCCATAATTCCTGGCAGAAAACAGCGGATTGCCGTGCGTTCAATCAGCAGCCAGGAGGTTGATGAGCGCAAATTGCACTGTTCATTTTAAAGGAAAGACGCAGCACGAGTGAGGGCAACAACATGGCAAGAAAAAAATTTAGATTCCGCAGAATCAAACGCCTTTTAAGCGTACTGCTATTTCTGGCTATGTTCTTGGGCGCGGGGTTATTGCCGCCCACCTTCGCCCAAATGACTGCGGAAAACTCCATTGTTCAAAGCTTACCCGATGCCCAAAACTTGGTGGAACAAGGGAGAAAACTTTATGAAGCCGAACGGTTCACTGAAGCCGTTGCGGCATGGCAACAGGCTATCTCTGCGTTCAAAGCTAATGGGGATGTACGAAGACTTGCCATGACACTGGGCAATCTATCATTAGCTTATCAGCAACTAGGACAGTGGACTCAAGCTGAAAGTGCGATCGCCCAAAGCCTCAACATATTACAAACCGCACAAAATATAGATACTAAAGACCGCTCACAAATCCTCGCCCAAGCCTTAGATATCAAAGGTCGCCTACAGTTGGCTCAAAGCAAAGCTGAAGATGCCTTAAATACTTGGCGACTGTCACTTGACATTTACGAAAAAATAGGAGATAATAACGCAGCAATTCGTAACCGCATAAACCAAGCGCAAGCTTTGCAAGCCTTGGGATTTTATCGTCAAGCAGAGAAAACGTTAGACGAAAGTACCAAGCTCCTTGAAAAACAACCCAACTCCCCTCTTAAAGTCACAGGACTGCGTAGTCTCGGCAACGTCGTGCAAGTCACGGGTGATTTAGAAACATCTCGGCAGATATTGCAGCAAAGTTTGGCAATAGCTTCATCATTGCCAGATAAGCAAGCAATAGGTGATATTTTACTCAGTTTAGGCAATACAGCCCGCGCCCAACAAGATGTCCCAGCAGCTATAGAATTCTACCAACAAGCTGCCAACGCTACCACCTCACCGACCACCCGCATTCAAGCTCAAGTCAATCAACTAAGACTACTGCTGGAAACTGAGAAATTACCAGCTTTCCAAGCGTTATCGTCCCAAATCCAAACTCAGCTTCCCAACTTACCCGTTAGTCGCACGGCAATCTCTGCGCGCATCAACTTTGCCCAAAGTCTAACGCAATTCAGAAAAAATACCACTGCAGATAGTTCCTCATGGTTGGATATTGCCCAACTACTGTCAACTGCTATTGAGCAAGCCAGAAGCCTGCAAGATAAACGCACAGAATCCTATGCTCTTGGTGTCCTGGGTGGGGTGTATGAACATACCCAGCAGAAATCTGATGCACAAAACCTTACCCAGCAAGCCTTAGTGATGGCTGAAAATATTGATGCTAAGGACATTGCTTATCGATGGCTATGGCAACTGGGACGTTTGCTGAAAGCGAAGGGAGATATAGAAGGAGCTACCGCAGCTTACACAGAAGCAGTTAGTAACCTCCAAGCCCTCCGCAGCGATTTAGTTGCTGTCAATCCTGCGGTTAAATTTTCCTTTCGAGAGGAAGTTGAACCAGTTTATCGACAGTTAGTTGATTTACTTTTGCAATCTCAGGGCAACTCCCAACTTAAATCAGAAAATATCGAAAAAGCCAGCAAGACAATAGAATTGCTGCAAGTAGCAGAACTAGACAACTTTTTTCGGAACACCTGTTTGAATGCTCAAATCCGTAATTTCAAAGAAGACCCAACAGTAGCAGTTATTTATCCATTTATTTTACCAGACCGACTAGAGGTCATCCTCCAGTTGCCGCAACAGCGTTGGTTGCACTACACTACCGCTGTAGGTAAAGAGGAAGTGGAAACGACTTTAAAACAACTACAAGAAAATATAACAAAGCCCCACACGCTGCGACAGGTTCAGTCTTTGTCTCAAAAGGTGTATAACTGGTTGATTAAACCTGCGGAAGCAGCCTTGGCTGAAAGTAAGATCCCGACTTTGGTGTTTGTGCTGGATGGTTTCTTGCGGAATGTCCCGATGGCGGCTCTTTACGACGGCAAAGAGTATTTGATTGAGAAGTATAGCATTGCACTCACGCCCGGTCTGCAACTGATTGAACCCAAACCATTGCAGAAAGAATTAAAGGCAATAGCCGCAGGATTAACTGAACCAAGTTCCGGATTTTCTGCACTACCCAACGTGAAGCGTGAATTAGAGCAAATCCGCTCTCAGGTTCCCAGCAGCATACTTCTGAATCAAGAATTTACCAGCAAAGCTCTGCAAAACCGGATTAATTCTCTACCTTTTCCAGTCGTTCATCTTGCAACTCATGGTCAGTTTAGCTCCAAAGCTGAGGAGACATTTATTGTCGCTTGGGATGATGAGCGCATTTATGTCAAGAAGTTCAATGAGTTAGTGCGAACTCTAGAACAAAACAGACCCGAAGCGATTGAATTGCTTATCCTAAGTGCCTGTCAAACAGCTGCTGGGGACGAGCAGGCTGCACTGGGAATTGCTGGTGTCGCTTTTCAGGCGGGAGCACGCAGTACCATCGCTTCTCTGTGGAACTTGGATGATGAGTCCACCGCCGTGTTGATGAGTCAATTTTACCAAGAGTTAGCCAACAAAAAGCTGACTAAAGCTGAAGTACTCCGTCGCGCCCAGTTGGCTCTTTTACAGAATCCTAAATATAAACGTCCTAGGTTTTGGGCACCCTACGTTTTGCTAGGGAATTGGCTCTGATGTTATATCTGGTTGAATACCCGTGGATTGCAGCGGCGTGAAGCACCAGTGCTAAAAAGCGCATCTACCTGGTAATACATTGATGAAGTTTTGTAAAAAAATGGTGGCTTTTGTGTAAAATTCCCGTGCCTGAAACTGAGAATTGGGCAGAGGTTACTTCGACCATCAGTAAACCCATATTAGTGGTGTGACATAAACACGGGTTGAGCAACTGTTGTTTCCTAGAGGGGGATGCTATGTCCAAGATGAGTACTCGTTGGGGCTGGTTCTTAAGGATTGTGATAGGTGGTGCAAGCATTTTCTCTGCAAATTGTGCTCTTGCTCAAATTACGCCCGATAGCACTCTACCTAATAATTCCAGCGTTACAAGGGAGGGTAATACCTTCAATATCACTGAAGGAACCCAAGCAGGTGGCAACTTGTTCCACAGCTTTGGGGAGTTTTCTGTTCCTACTGGCGGCACCGCTTTCTTTAATAATGCTGTGGATATTCAGAACATTATTAGCCGGGTAACGGGTGGGTCAGTTTCTAATATTGATGGGTTAATTCGCGCTAATGGCACAGCTAACCTATTTTTGATAAATCCAAATGGGATTATTTTTGGGCGTAATGCTTCACTGAATATTGGTGGTTCTTTTGTAGCGAGTACAGCTAATGCGATTCAATTTGGCAATCAAGGTTTTTTCAGTGCGTCAAATCCAGAAAGTTCTTCATCCCTGCTGACGGTCAATCCTTCCGCTTTACTATTTAACCAAATTCGTGCCGCATCCATCGAAAATAACTCAGTTGCAGATTCCGGTTTAAATCCATCTTCTGCGTTTACAGCAACGGGCTTACGCGTACCAGATGGTAAGAGTTTGCTATTGGTAGGCGGTGATATCAGTATGAATGGTGGAGGTTTGTATGCCTTTGGTGGGCGAGTTGAGTTAGGTGGGTTAGCAGGCGCGGGAACAGTTGGATTGAATGAGAATGGTAATAACTTGAGTTTGAGTTTTCCCAATAGTGTAGAAAGAAGTGATGTTTCCCTTAGCAATCACGCTCAAGTAGATGTGACTGCTAGCGATGGTGGAAGTATCGCGGTTAATGCCCGGAATTTAGAGATAACAGAAGAGAGTGAACTGTTTGCAGGCATAGAGAGTGGGCTGGGTTCTGATAAGAGTAAAGCGGGAAATATTGAGGTTAATGCAACAGGAGCAATAAACCTTAACAATAAGAGTTCCATTGCTAATCAGGTGCTAGAAGAAGCAAGCGGACAGGGAGGCGATGTCAATATCAGTGCTAGCACGTTGCGAGTTGAGGGTGGGGCACAGGTTGGTGCTGCCACGTTTGGTGTGGGCAAGGGGGGAAATTTGAGAGTTGATGCCCAAGATGTGCAACTGGTTGGTGAATCAGCCGATGGTCGGGGTAGCGGCTTGTTTGCTTCCGCAGAGCCAAACTCAACAGGAGATGCAGGAGATTTAACAATTAAAACTAATACCTTGGTAGTGGGAGATGGGGCACAGGTAGGTACTGGTACATTTGGTGCGGGCAAGGGGGGTTCTTTGAGCGTTGATGCTCAAGACGTGCAACTGATTGGTACAAGCGCTGATGGTCAGGGTAGGAGTGGCTTGTTTGCTTCCGCAGAGCCAAACTCAACAGGGGATGCGGGTGATTTGACTGTTAAAACTAATACCTTGCTCGCCCGAGATGGGGCACAGGTACTTACTGCTACATTGGGTTCGGGTAAGGGGGGTTCTTTGAGCGTTGATGCCCAAAACGTGCAACTGATTGGTAGCGAAAGTATCTTGGGTACTTCCACATTGGGTTCGGGCAAGGGGGGAAATTTGACCGTTAATGCCCAAGACGTGCAAATAGACAGTGGCTTGTTTGCTTCCACAGCAAACTCAACAGGGGATGCAGGTAATTTGACGATTAAAACTAATACCCTGTTAGTGCGAGATGGGGCACAGGTGAGTGTTGCTACATTTGCTAAGGGTAAGGGCGGGAATTTGACGGTGAATGCCCAAGATGTGCAACTGATTGGTCCAAGCGCCAATAGTCAAGCTAGGAGTGGTT
This sequence comes from Scytonema sp. HK-05, assembly GCF_963872035.1. Classification (NCBI taxonomy): domain Bacteria; kingdom Bacillati; phylum Cyanobacteriota; class Cyanophyceae; order Nostocales; family Scytonemataceae; genus Scytonema; species Scytonema sp. HK-05. The sequence continues at coordinate 7,223 of NZ_CAWMYC010000159.1, read as the reverse complement.
TATTCGCTTCTACACAGCCAAACTCAACAGGGGATGCGGGAGATTTAACGATTAAAACTAATACCTTGCTAGTGAGAGATGGGGCACAGGTAGGTACTGATACATTTGGTAGGGGCAAGGGGGGAAATTTGACGGTTGATGCCCAAGATATACAACTAATTGGTAAGTCATCTGATGGTCAGATTGCCACTAAATTAAGTGCTTCCGCAAACTCAACAGGTGATGCGGGAGATTTAACGATTAAAACTAACATCTTGCAAGTCAAAGATGGGGCACAGGTGGGTGTTCCTACCTTTGGTTCAGGCAAGGGGGGAAATTTGACCATTGATGCCCAAAACGTGCAACTGATTGGTAGAAGTGCCGATGGTCAGACTAGAAGTGGTTTGTATGCTTCCGCACAGCGAAACTCAACAGGGAATGCGGATTCTTTGACGATTAAAACTAATACCTTGCTTGTTCAAGATGGGGCAGTAGTAACCGTGAATAGTTTGGGAACAGGAACCGCAGGCAACATGACATTAAATGCTCGCTCTATCCGTTTAGACAATGACGCCTTGCTTACCGCTAATACACAAAGTACTAAAATTGACCCCCATCGGGAACAGGCGACAATTAACATTAACTCACGAGATTTGATTATGCGTCGTGGCAGTAACATCAGAACTGACGCCACAGGGGAAAACGTCATCGGCGGTAACATCAATATTGACACTGATTTCCTCGTCGCCGTGGAAAACAGTGACATTAGCGCCAATTCTGCTAACTTCCGTGGTGGAAATGTGCGAATTACCGCTCAAGGTATTTTTGGGACACAATTTCGGGATGCTCCCACTCCCTTGAGTGACATCACCGCTACTGGCTCAAGTCCTGAGTTCAATGGCAATGTAGAAATCATTACACCCGACATTGACCCGAACAGTGGCTTAGTGAACTTGCCATCAGTACCAGTTGATACTGAAGTAGCACAAAGCTGTACTGCGGGTAGCTCTATCGCTAAAAGCAGTTTTATCATCACTGGACGCGGCGGCTTACCCCCTAACCCAGGTGAAGCCCTCAGCACTGATGCCGTTCAAGTAGATTTGATTACTCTCAATCCAAGCAGCGATCGCCCCAATAGTCCATCTGTTACCAGCAAAACAACTACCGCCGTACCAGAACGCATTGTAGAAGCGACTGGTTGGATAATCAACGAAAAAGGGGAAGTCGTCCTCATAGCAAATTCTCCCACCACCACACCCCATAGTCCTTGGTTTAACCCTGCATCTTGCAGAGCAAGTTAACATTGGACTTCACTGCTGGCTCTCTAGGTTGCAGCACTCCACTTTTGGTTCAGTTGCAAAATCATTCAAACCAACAGATTGCAACAGCGCAGCCCAAGAAGTCTCTTGCGGTTGGGTGCGACGCAATTGGGCAGCAGCGCTCAGTGCTTCATACCAAATACCCGACGCAGCATAAAGGGTTACGCGCTGGCTTGGTGTCGCTTTTTCCAATTGAGTTTTCAACGCAGAGTTCAATTGCTCCCGTCTTACATACCCTTCAACATCAGCAATAATTTGATTATCCTTCTTACAGTAGATGTTAAAATACCAACGATACCTCTTACCAATCTCCAAAGGTGCTGCTTTTGATGGCAAACTCAGGTTCACTACTCCTGGTGTCCCTGTCAAAGAAGTTTTGTAAATAGTCTGATTTTGTGCTTCATCTTCTAGCACAAACTCTCCATAAGCAAAGGACGACGAATAAGGAACATAGAACGAGAAACTAGGATGCTCGGCAATTGTTGCTGCAAACACCAATTCTGACTTTGAATAAACAGGTACTAAGGCTGTGAACCGCTTTTGAGCAACAGAAGTCACGGGCTTATTCACGTCTCCTCCACAGCCACGGCTACCTGCTTCTGCTCGCTTACCTGGTTCCCCGATGTCCGGTGGTGGGGGCGGCGCAGCAAAAATCAATGATTGGTTGAATTGTCCCTTGGAGTTTCCAGGCTGTGCCTGCACTTGTGTATAGCTAACGAGTGTTAAATTGATAAGTGTTAAAAAACTAATGGCGAGGGAAAGTTGAATCTTTTGCACAGACAATTTCATCTTTTTTATGATGCCTCAAGTTGTAAAAATCAATTGTCGCTGACTTTGGGGTGAAGTGAGGTAAATCACTACAGCGCCGCCAGTCACTACTAAAACTAAGGCTGACGGAACGAGGGGAACCCAAATACCTTGGCAAAAGAGAATAAAGCAAAGAACGTATAAAACGCCTATTGCACCTCCACCTGCTAGTATGAGATGTCGTCCTGACCCATAGCGCCAAGCAATTGCTCCTCCAACGACCGACCAACCCCAAACCCACAACACTTCACCCCAAACAGGCAATACTGATATCAAAGGTCGCCCATCTTTCACCGCACTCACAAGCTGACTCACCATCTGTGCTTGCAGAATGACCCCTGGTATTTCCAGGGAAAAACCCTGCCCAGTCATGTAAGGGGTAGGACTATAATCACGGAAGCTTGGGGCAGTGGTACCAATGAGGACAATTCGGTCTTTGACTTGTTCCGGGTTGACCTTACCCCTAAGAACATCTGTAAGCGTGACTGTGGGGGCAATTTCTAAAGGAGAATCTTGGTAAGAGCGGTAATTGAGCAATATTTGATAGCCCTCTGTATCTAATTGTTGATATCCACTCATGTGAGACCGCAACCGCTTAAATACGACGTTGCCTAGCTGCAAATCCCCTTGGGGAGTGTATTTGGCAGAAATCCCCTCCTTCTCTAGGTAGTGGAATGCCAGTTGGGCGTTAAGGGCGTAGCGTGCAGTACACGGGGATGTTGGGTCTGCTGGTTGCATTGCCAATAAATGACGACGCACAACACCGTCTGGATCTGGGACAATATCACTAAATCCTTGGCGTTCTTTTGGAATTTCCTTTGGAGGTGAAGTTCCCTGATGGTTTTGTGTGCGATCGCTCACTTTACAAATCGCAAAGAAGTTATCAGCAGTTTGCAGACGAGTGACTAAAGCAGCCTGGTTGGGATTTACTGTCCAAGGACGATAAATATCCAAGCCAATGGTTCGCGGTTGGAACTGTGCGAGTTTTTCCAACAGCCGCGCCAGTGCTGTATCTGAGAGCGACCCTTTTCCTTGTTGCTGTTCTTTTAGTTTCAAATCATCTTCGGTGACAGTGACTATCAGCAGGCGCGAATCTTGCTTTTCCTGTGGACGCGATCGCCAAGCGAGTAAAGGGCGAGACGGCGATCGCATAAGTCTGTCATAAGCCTGCAACTCCCATGTTTGCAATCCTCCTTGGTGTCTTATCCCTAGTACGCCAGCAGTTACCAGCAGGCTCAAAAGTAGCAAGGTTCCGAGGTGACGAGTATTGAAAAACCATCGGGACTTTGACCAAGTCATTGGTACTACGGCAGGATGTTCGCAAATGACTGGCAACCAAGTAGCACCTGGATATTCCTTTTCTATTCCTTTGAGCCTTTCTCTGGCAATGCGAACTGCAGCATATATAGACTGTCCTGATGAAAAAACCTCCAGAAAATACTTTAAAAATTTTTGAGCCACCTTGTCTGGCACTGGCTCCCGCATGACAATAATTTGCGGAATCTGCAAATCTTGTAGTTCTTTTGCTAATCCCAACCCATCACAGGAGTTGAAAATCGCTAATTGCAACCCCTTAGCAACAGCATTTCTCAGGGCATATCTGAGTTCATCAATTGTTAATTTATCTGTCTCATTAATATAGATGCAACCAGTGTCACCCTCACTCTTGCTATGACCAGCGAAGAATAAGATGTTCCAGGGTTGTTTCCACAACTCATCGTTGATGTCTTGACGTTGAGGCTTTACTAAAAAAGTCGTAGCAGCTCCTGGTAATTTTTCTAGTAACTGGCGGTCTTGCTTCACATCAATACCGTCACTATCGCCCAAAATCGCCAAAATTCTGATTTTATTTCTATGTGCGGATGTCTGCAATGCAGTTGCTGCCACTTGTTCTGATTGTGGAACGCTCAAGGCGACTTCAGCTTTTGGGTAATCCTGATCCACCAAATCCCATAAATGCCAGGGAAGTTTCTTGAGCTGCAAACAAGGAGTGCGAATCAATACCCTTACTTCGTCCTCTGGCATTAAGTGTTTGAGCCATTTTTCCCGCACAGGACGAAAAGACTCTGACAGCAACCAGTTATTCAGGTGCTTACGCAACTCATTAGTTAAGTTGTCGCACTCCTCGCGTCGCTGGGAGATGGAACCATCGTAAACAATTTTTTTGGCTTTGATGCGGGTAAATTTCCACAGACTACCATAGGTTGACTGCCACTGATCAAGGGAAGTTGCCATATCTGGATTTGGAGGCAGCTGTCCGGAGATTTCTGTACTGGGGCGAAAGCCTTCTTCCCCAATCTCCAGCGTCACCCGCACTCCCACCTCTAAATCGCCATCTAACTTTAGAACAACTAACTTTCTCATTGGCAGCACCTCTATATTCGCTTCAGATGACAAAATCTTCTATAGTGCTGACATCTCCCAGAGCGAGTTTAACACTGAAACGTTCTCCTATCTCGCAACTAAACTCCAATTGAATATTCTTATTGCTGCTTCTAGTTTGGGCTTCCATGACAGATGCTCCATCACAATCCAACAATGTCAAATGGAGATTTGGTGGCAAATAATTTTCTTTGCTTGTGGGATGTACTTCCACGATAACGTCCATTTCCTGCTCATTGTCTGGAGTGAGAGTAACGACTAGAACGACGGCTTGCTGGGTCAAAAGTTTTCCCAAATCAATCAACTTGCCCCTGCTAACCAAATCGCCCTTAGTACTTCTAACGCTACTAGCTACATAGGCTGGTTGAGTGCGTAAGAGAGATTCAATTTCTTGCCACCCAGCATCAAAAATATTCTCAAACCATTGCTTCAAGTTGACCAAATTATTATTTACTTTGAGCGAATCATCAGCTAATTTGGCTGTATTTAATTGAGTGAGGTATTCTAAATAATCCAGTAAATCTTCCAAAGAATGCAGTTGACTGATTGATAATACATCATTTGATACTTCCTTGACAAATCCTAGCAACTTTGCCTCTCGAAATGATTTACTAATTTGCACAGCCACATAGCCGATTCGGTTTGACTGTGCTTCGGGTGGTACATAGACAAACTGTTCCCCTTCCAATACCGGACGACATTCTAAGGAGCCTAAATTTTTTAGCGACAAATCAGCTACGTCCATAAGTAAATGCTGCACTGCGTTCCAACTGTCACTCGCTTCCAAGTCTGTCTCGAACCCCATGCATTGTAGATATGAATTCACAAAAGATACAGATAAAGTATTGAGACGGACTTGTTCGCCTTTCTCAGGCGTGGCTTGTTGTCTACATAACTGTTCTGCTCGCCGCCTTGCATCCGGTGATATAGGTCCTGCAAACGTTAAAAAACCTGTTTTGTTGCTCATAATTTTTTGACCACCCGGTTAAATCATATGAAATCTACAAATATTGTCTTAATATAGGAGCAAATTTTTTCACGCATCTTTGATAAAAATTATGTAATGATGAGATTCCAATTCGCCATTCGGCTGAGATGTCTTTCCAGGAAATTCCCGAATACCTTCGTCTAGCTATTTCTTGAAAATTTGCTTCCGGATGACCTTTTATATGCTCTTTGATAAAAATTCCTTCTGGGTCAGATTCTATACATTGAATGATTTGTTCATACAAAGACGTAGATTCAGAGTCGGAAATATTTTCTATGTGAGACTTGTCTAAACTTATTTCATTTTCTTGTCCTACAATTACGGGTATAGCCTCTGGAAAAAAGCGTTTAGTGAGTAGCATATTCACCCAAGTCATGACTTCGCCCCGTTCTGAGTCATATTTGCTAATATTGTCATCTCGACAAATATAAAAGAATAGACTTTGTACCGCTTCTTCATAAATATCTTGATAAAGTCGTTGAAATTGACCGCTATAGGGACGAATAAGTTTACCTGACAGCCAAATGGCATCAACCAGCTGTGTTAAAGCCATCCGTCGCTCCTTGGTTGCTTGTGGGTGTCGTTGGGCAAGGAGCGCTAATTCTTTAAGTTGTACATCTAGCTGTTTTCTCAACGAGTCGTTTGTCATAAAAGACCTCGAATGTCATTGCACCGAGTTGCGCTCTATATTTCTCAGCTAGAAAGCCCGACTTTTACACAAACTATTGTTGATTGTTACAAAACTTTTCATTTAGTCCCGATCTGAGGCGTCTATCTGTAGGCGCAGCTACTCCCTTCGGTGGTCTAAGATTACCTATAGTGATTTACTCCTCTCTCTGTGTCAACCGACACTTTCCTCAACGGGACGGCAGTTGCTATCTCCTAAGCCCTTCGGGCACGCTGCGCGAACGGAGACGCTGCGCGAACAACGGGGGGAACCCCAACGCCAGTTACCTGCGGAGGGAAACCCTCCTTCAGTACTGGCTCCGCAACGCACTGCCGAACTTCGTTCCGCTCCGCTAACGGGAACCCCCCTTCGGGTATGCCTACGGCACGCCTGACGGCGAACGCCAGTTGCCTGCGGAGGGAAACCCTCCTGCAGCACTGGTCTCACCGCACGGAAGTGTCCTCCTCTGCGGCTCTGCGGTTAAAAAATAGGTATTCTTCTGGCGGTTCGGGAGTAACTCATATCGTGTCCGGTTAAAGACTTATGATTAGGGCGTTGACATCTCCCTGACCTAAAGGTACAGGGATTCTTGGTTCACAGACGTGCCTTAAAACTACTTATCTCTTGCGAGCAATCCTTAAACCAAAAACCCGTTCAATAGAACCAAGCTTTGAGCCTAACTTAAATAGTCCCAGAGGGCTTCATCTCCACAAGCTTTAAGAGTCGCCTCTTGACTTCCGTGTGCCCCACGGTATCTTCATTTTTAATTAGTTTCTTTTTCTGGTTGATTTCGTTAGAAACCTTAGCTGTTTATCGAGTTTTCGCTGCTCGTCGCCCCTACAATTCATGCCTAAAAGTGTGTCTAACCGAGCAAGCTCAAGGTTCTCTGTTTCACGATGGCAAAGGAGTTTCACCTCGGCTTGTCAATTTTAACACGTTTTGACTAAAGCCGTCCTAGAAGGACGGGGCTTTAAACCCCATTTTTCGGTAAGAACCCGGAGTAAGGTACACCAAAGAAATAATGAACCACAGATGGACACAGATGGACACAGATAAATAATTACTTCATTCAATTGAGTTG